>JACOEF010000773.1 GCA_024998705.1 Nitrospira sp. | reverse complement strand
CGCTCGCCGGCGTCCATTGATCTTGCCCGCCAGCGGGCGCAAGAGCTGGGTTTGACCAATGTGCGCTTCGAATGTCGGGATCTGGATCGACAGGAGCTCGCCGGGTCTTTCGACCTGATCGTCGCGACCCACACGCTGCTGCAGGCGGAGCAGGAGCCGGGTCTGCCCAGTCGAGACTGGAGTACGTTCGCGCGCGCCACAGATGCGCAGGCGCAGCGGGGATTCGAACAGCGGACCGGCGTGGGTATTCGGCTGGATCGGCTCCGTGCCGGATTGACTTCCGGTGGTCGCATGGTAGTCTTCGAAAAAACTAGACAACTCGCCCGCCGCATTCCATTCCAGCGCGCGCTTGCCGCTCGCGGCCTTCGATTACTCGCACCGCCGGAGCCGGTGCGGTATCGCTCCGTGGAGGAAGTCACGGATGACGGTCCGTTGTATGTGGTCGGAAGCGTGCCCCTGGAGCAGGCATTGCCGTGGGATGAAGTACCGGAGGCGGATGGAATGCCCCCGCTCGATCTTGCTGCTATGGGATCGACGCAGACACAGGACGACCAACCGCTCTATGAAAACCATCAGAGTTCGGCGGAGCAGGCGTGGTTATCGTTACCGGCGAAACAAGTGACCAGCCAGGTCACTCGCACAGATCCGGACGGGCGGCAGTTGCACGTGGAGTGGGGACGTGCAGGGGCGTTCGTCTATCTTTATTGCGCCAACACCTTCGACCAACGTCAATTGGTCGTGATTGATCCGGCCCGCGTTGATCTTCTGGAAACCTATTATCGGGAAATTACCGGGGAACAGCCTGTGGGCGGGAAGGAGTCCTTGTGATGACGCCTGCGATCGACCGGCCGGACGCGTCATCATCGGCCGCACAGGAAGTGGTCGGTCTGGTGCCCGCGGCCGGGCTGGCGAAACGCTTGCAGCCCTTTCCCTGCAGTAAGGAGGTCTATCCGGTCGGTTTCGTGCTGGATCGGCATACCGGGAAGCCAAGGCCGAAAGTCGCGGCTCATTACTTGTTGGAGAAGTTCAGTGCCGCCGGAATCACGAAGGCTTATCTGGTGATTCGAGACGGCAAATGGGACATCCCGAACTACTTTCGAGACGGCGGGTTTGTCGACGTGTCGCTGGCCTACATTGTGATCGCCGGGTCGCTGGGACCGCCGGATACCATCGATCGCGCGTATCCGTTTTTGGAGCAGAAGCGTGTGGCCTTCGGCTTTCCCGATATTCTCTTCGGCCCGGACGATGCCTATCGGCAGTTGATCGCGACGCAAGAGCGAACCGGAGCGGATGTGGTCTTGGGGCTGCATCGAGTATACGACCATCGGGTCTGGGATATGGTGGAGTGCGACGCCGACGGCCTCGTGCGGAACATCGTGATGAAACCGGCGGCGACGACGTTGACCTACGGCTGTGTTGCGCGGTCTGGACACCCACCTTCTCGCAGTTCCTCCACCGCTTTCTGCGCGCGGAGGAGACGCACCGCAATTTGGCGCAATTAGCCAATACGACTCATGATCCGGGCGGGGATTTAGCCGTAGGGGTGGTCTTGCAGGCCGCTTTGAAAGCAGGGCTCTTGGTACAGAGCGTGATGTTCCCCCACGATACCTACATCG
>JACOEF010000289.1 GCA_024998705.1 Nitrospira sp. | reverse complement strand
CATCCCACCAATCCCGACATCCTCTACATCGCCACGAACGACTACATTTACAAATCGCGTGATGGCGGCAAGACCTGGAGCAATCTCTCGAAGGGGATGAGCTACTCGCGCGTGATCGCGATGGCCATCGATCCGACGTACCCTGCCACAGTGTATGCGGGCACGAAGGGGGATGCCGTGTATAAAAGTTATGACGGGGGGCAGCGCTGGATGTCCATGCGTGGCGGGCTCGACGACGCCACGATTTCGTCTGTTGTGAATCAATTTGTGTTCGATCCGGCCGACGACACCCACATCTTTCTCGCCACCACTATGGGCGTATTCGAATCGAAGAACGCGGGTGAGCGCTGGACGAAACGGATGGAGGGGATGAAGGAAGTGTTGATGGTGGTGACGCTGGGCATGGATCCCATGCGATCTTCCGTGCTGTACGCCGGCTCCAGCGGTGGTGTGTACAAGTCGGTGAATCAGGGGGCGGAGTGGTTGCAGGTGAACAATGGTTTGGTGCCGGAGGGGATGGTCAAGACGTCGCGCGCGCTGAGTGTCACGTCGGTGTTGGTCGATCCGTTCACACCGGAGACGGTCTATGCGGCGACCTTAGCCGGTCTTTATAAAACCACCGACGGAGCGGCTTCCTGGGTACGGATCGGCGAATCGTTGCAGGATCAAATGATCGTCGCGATGGTGCTCGATCGTGCACGGGCCGGGGTGATGTATGTGGCGGCACGTGACGGCATTCACCGGAGCGAAGATGGCGGGAAGACGTGGGTGGGATTGAATGAGGGTCTGACGAGTACGAATATCCGGTCGCTCGCGCAAAGTGCTCTTGATCCACAGCTCCTCTACGCGGGCACAAACGGCAGCGGATTGTATCGGAGTATGGACGGAGGCGCGCATTGGGAGGCGCTTCCGTCGGTCTTTCCCAAGGAATGAGAGGGTGTGGATTTGATGCGTGTGCGTTCAGCGACGGGACTGGCTATTGAGGGAGGAGTCGCCGATGGCGGCCCCAACGCCACGCATTTGCACGGATGACGATTGCTCTGCGTTTTGGGACTGGTTGATTTCAAAACCGAATGCATTCGGCAGGGTAGTGTCCTGGGTCCGCGTGCCGACCCGATCCGGTAAGGTGCTGTCTTTAAGGTCTTCTCCCCTGCGGGGACGGAGCGATTCGTTGACGTTGCTATACGGCGATACTGTGGCTCCGATGTCGGCACCGAAGCTTGGATTGAGGGATCGATTCAAATTGGTGTTTTCGATGTCTCCGCCGATTCTCGTCGGGATGGTGGTGTCCTGGATGTCCATGCCTGTGGGCGCGGACGTCGGTGGCCGTTTGGGGCGATTCTCGCGAATGATCGCCTCGCGCTCGTCTTCAATCTGTCGGGCTTCTCTCCCGCGCTGTTCGTAGTCCAGGGAGTCGAGTCTCTCGAATCGTGTCCCAAGGTCCTTGATTCGTGTTTTGATTTTCTTGAGGTCGTCACGAGCGAGGGCGACCGTGCCGACAATCTCACTCAGCGTCCACTGACGTGCAAAGGTGCCGAGTTTCGGTGATTCCCCAGGCCCGCCGCCCAATCCTGTTGATCCGGTTCCTACCCCGAAGCCTGCGCTGTTGTAAATGCCCTTTTGTTGCACTGACATCAGAATGTGGTTGGATTGTTCCAGGAGTTCGTCGATCCGATCGACGGAATCCAACTCGCTCGAGCAACACTCCAGGAATTCTCGATACTCGCGGGTGAACTTCGTCGCTTCATTCTGAATGTCAACAATTTTGAACGGTGTTTTCGGGGTGGACGTGTCAGGGGTTGTTTCGTCCATTTTCTCCGGCTTCTTACTGTCTCGTTCCGCATCATACAGGGGGATGTAGCCTGCATCGGGGGTGGCGGTGATCCGCTTATCAGCCGTGTGGCCGGGGCACCAGTAGATCTTTCCGGGTTGGTTTAACGGGTTGTTGGACCTGAACTCTCCCGCTTGTGCAGCGGGTATCAGGCCCAAAAAAATGAGCCCGACAATCAATGGACTGGGGGGGCGCGGATGAGGTGGCGAGTTTGTTGTTGTCATGGTTTGATGATGCCTCTGCACCGACATTGTGTCAACGAAAGGGGGGATTTGTGATGCGCTTGAAAAGCCCGTCGTTGTTCGTTACCCTCCGCCCATGACACCCTCGATCATGCTCAGTTCTGAATAGGATGACCTATGCCTGTAATGTATATCGATGAAGCGGCCGCCCATGCCGGGCAAGAAGTGACGATTCGAGGTTGGCTCAGAAGTCGTCGTGACAAGGGCAAGCTCCATTTCCTGATTGGGCGGGATGGAACCGGGGACATTCAGGCGGTTGTGGGCAAGGCGACGGTGGGTGACGAACAGTTTGCTCGATCGGCAGAGCTTACGCAGGAGTCCAGTCTCGTGCTTACCGGCACGTTACGGCAGGATGCGCGCGCGCCGGGCGGGTATGAGCTTGACGTACTGCGGCTCGAAGTCTTCCAGATCGCAGAGCCCTTTCCCATTCACCCGAAAGAGCACGGTACGGGATTCTTGATGGAGCATCGCCATCTCTGGTTGCGCTCCAGCCGGCAGCATGCCGTGCTTCGCGTGCGCCATGAAATCATTCGAGCCTGCCGAAACTTTTTCGACGAGCGCGGATTTACGCTGGTCGATGCGCCGATTTTCACGCCGAATGCCTGTGAGGGGACAACGACGTTGTTCCAGACGCAATATTTCGATGAGACGGCCTATTTGACCCAGAGTGGGCAATTGTATAGTGAGGCCACCGCTGCGGCATTTGGGAAAGTGTATTGCTTCGGCCCGACATTCCGCGCGGAAAAGTCCAAGACGCGCCGCCATTTGATGGAATTCTGGATGATCGAACCGGAGGTGGCCTTCGCGCAATTGTCCGATATGATGGATCTGGCTGAGCAGTTCTTGTCCCATATTGTGGCGGCGGTGCTGGCGACCCGTCGCGCCGAGCTTCTCGTGCTCGAACGGGATCTCGCGAAGCTGGAGCGTGTGACGGCGCCGTTTCCGCGCATCACCTACGAGGAGGCTATCGACATACTGCAACGGAAAGGAAATCCCGCGAAGTCTGGCGACGATTTTGGCGCTGATGATGAGACAATTCTGTCCAATGAATTCGATCGGCCGGTAATCGTGCATCGATATCCTGCAGCGCTGAAGGCCTTTTATATGGAGACGGACTCGGAACGGCCTGATCTGGCGCTCTGCATGGATGTGCTCGCTCCGGAAGGGTATGGAGAAATTATCGGCGGTGGCCAGCGCATTCACGCTCACGAAAAACTGTTGGCACGCATTCAGGATCATCATCTTCCGGTCGAAGCCTTTCAATGGTATCTCGACCTTCGCCGGTACGGCTCGGTTCCGCACGCCGGGTTCGGGATGGGTATCGAGCGGGCCGTAGCCTGGATTGGTGGCCTTGAGCACGTGCGAGAGACCATTCCCTTTCCTCGAATGTTGTATCGCCTGTATCCGTAGCGACGCACTCCTCCGTGTCTGGCTGGACTTCGTCAAGACGGCCACCGAATACAGGTATTGCATCCGACTGATATCTTGATCGTCCCCACTCTTCCCTCACATCTTTCTGCCCCAAAATCATTTTATGGTGGGTGAGTTTCCCACAGTGTTATACACAAGTGTGGATAACTTTCCTGTGCAATCCGTTCATCTTTAACAT
>JACOEF010000772.1 GCA_024998705.1 Nitrospira sp. | reverse complement strand
GATGGCGCCGCGTGAGTTGGAGACCTTGACCCGCCCTCCGTCCGTCAGTCCGAGTGTGGCTGCGTCTGTCGGATTGATGGAGAGGAATCCTTCCTGCTGTAATTGGAGCAGCCCCTTGGAGCGAGTGGACAGTTTTCCGGAGTGAAACAGTGTTTGCACGAACATCAGTGTAAACGGACCATCGTTGGTCTGCAGCGGTCGGCTCAGGGTATAGCGTCTGTCCACATCATCCGCAAATCCGTCTGCCAGATACCGGCTCAACACGGCCGGGTCGACTTTGGGTGGTGTGGGAACCGGGCCTAATAGTCCATACCCAGGGATGACCGTCCTGATCTCTTGCAGGATTTCTTTCGCATCGCCGTATTCAAGCGGCGAGCCCATCAGTACGGAGAGCGCCGAGAATATTTCCCAGTCGGGGCGGCTGTCGCCTACGGGATTGATCGCTTGTCGAACACCTTGAACATGACCTTCCGAATTCGTGAAGGTGCCGTCCTTTTCCATATACGAGCAGGCGGGGAACACCACATGGGCCATCGCCGCGGTCTCGGTGAGAAACAATTCCTGACAGACCAGCAGGTCCAGCTTCCCGAGGGCTTCTTTGGCCCGGGCTGCGGCAGGCAGAGTGCCGACCGGGTTTTCTCCGACCACGAACATGGCCTTGAGGGTGCCCTTGTGTGCCGCCGCAAGCATCTCCGTGAGCGAAGCACCGGGTGTGCGGGGCAATTCTTCTCGCCACACCGCCGTAATACGATCGCGGACGGACTGGTCGTTGAGTGGCGCAGGGCCGGGAAAGAATTCGGCGACGGCGCCCATTTCGACGGCGCCTTGATCGTTATTCTCTTCGGCCAGCGGCCCGAGTCCACAGCCGGGCTTATCGAGTTTCCCGAGCAGAATCAGGAGATCCAGCAGATTGGTGACTGTTGCGTCTCCGCCCGGATGGCGCAACACACCGTTCCCGACTAGGATCACTAAGCGGTTGGTTTTCGCCAGTACGTTGGCCGTCGCTTCCCATTGGCCGCGGCGTTGGCCAGTCGCCGTCTCCAAAGCGTCCCACGAGGTGGCCTGGAGTGCAGCCGTGAGTCGTTGCACAAAGGCCGGCACCTGCTGTGCCACGGTGGCATCGACCAGGTTGCCTTCGATGACGGCCTTGATGAGGCCTAACACGGTATTGCCGAATTGCGCGGGATGCGTCGGGAAATGTTGTTGGGCCAGGTTCGTGATGTTGCTCAGGGTGTCGATGGCCGGCTGCAAGGTTTCCATGGTGACGAGACCGGCCTGCCGCTTCTTGACGGCTTCCTTGACCTTGAGCCCCGTGATCGGGCTGGTTTCGGTGATGTTCGTGCCGACCAGCAGCAACGTG
>JACOEF010000066.1 GCA_024998705.1 Nitrospira sp. | reverse complement strand
GGTCGCCGGGGACGATCTCTATCTCACCATCGACGCGCATCTCCAGAAAACCGCCGAAGATCTGCTTGGGGAGGAGTCTGGCGCCATCGTGGCACTGGATCCGACCAACGGAGATATTCTGGCAATGGCCAGCCGTCCGGGCTTCGATCCGAACATGTTGTCGAAAGAACTCACGAATAAGCAGTGGGTGGAGATCGTGCAGAATGAGCGGCGTCCCCTGAATAATCGCGCCACTCAAGGCCAATACCCCCCGGGCTCGACGTTCAAAGTCGTCATGGCGGCGGCGGCGCTTGAATCCAATACGGTGACTCCCTCGACCATGGTTCGATGTACCGGAGGCTATCAATTCGGGAATCGGTTGTTTCGCGACTGGAAGCAGGGTGGTCATGGATCGGTCGACCTGAACGAGGCCTTGGTCCATTCGTGCGACGTCTATTTCTATACCGTCGGGCAGCGAATGGGAATCGATACGATCGCCGAGTATGCCAAGCAGTTCGGGCTCGGGCAGGAGACCGGAGTCGAACTGCCGTCTGAACGTGTCGGTATTGTGCCGTCCACAGCTTGGAAGCAGAAGGCCCGCAATCAGCCCTGGTATCCCGGGGAAACGATTTCTGCCGCGATCGGACAGGGATATGTCACCGTGACACCGCTGCAGATGGCCAGCGTCATCGGTACGGTGGCCAACGACGGCGTGGCGATCAAGCCGCGTTTGGTACAAGCGGTGATGAATCGCGCGACGGGAGAACGTGCCGAATTTCCACCGCCGGTGCGAGGCAAAGTGGCGGTGAAGCCAGCCACCATTGCCTTGATTAAGGCGGCGCTGGCGGATGTGGTCACGAAGGGAACCGCGACGCGAGCGAAGTCCTCTCTCGTGACGATCGGCGGAAAAACCGGGACAGCTCAGACGGCGGCGCTGCGCACCGGGCCTGAGAAAGATATTCCCAAAAGGCTGCGGGATCATGCCTGGTTTGTCGCCTTTGCTCCGGTCGAGGCGCCTCGTATCGCCGTGGCGGTCCTGGCGGAGCACATGGGGCATGGCGGATCGGCCGCGGCCCCCTTGGCGAAGGACGTGATCGAAGCTTACGTGAAGGCCTATCCCGAGGTGCTCAAGCAGATTCCTCCGGCTGGGCGAACAAAGTCGCCGGGGGCGACCGCTGAAACGCGACCGAAGACATGATGATTGATCGGGTCATGGATAACCGAGGGTTGGATAGTTTCGATCTCCGCTTCATGGGGCTGATCGCGGTCATCCTGTCGGTCGGGGAGCTGTCGATCTACAGTGTCACGCATTCTCAGGACACAGCCTTTCCGTTTTATCTTAAGCAGCTCGTGTGGATTCTACTGGGCACCGTCGCATTTCTGGTGATGTATCTGTCCGATTACCACAAAATTGCGCGGCTGGCCTATCCGACCTATGCGGTGATTCTCATCCTGCTGGCGGTCGTGTTGGTCATGGGCAAGTCCAGTCGAGGAGCCCAACGCTGGATTCCGATCGGCCCCTTCGCCTTTCAACCGTCTGAGTTTGCCAAGCTGGTCCTGGTGTTGGTGCTGGCGAACTATTATTCTCGAGTATCTCGCGCAGGGTGGCTGCACCGGGTGGTCCTGCCGGGGTTGATTGTGTTGCCTGGGTTGCTGTTAATCCTCAAGCAGCCTGACCTGGGAAGCGGGTTGAGTTTTCTGGCCGTCTACGCGGCCATGTTATTGATGGTCGGTGTGCGCTCGAAGACGCTGGGTGTGATTCTGTTGCTTTCCGTCATGCTCTTCCCATTTGTGTGGGAAATGGTCTGGGCGTCGTTGCACGACTATCAGCGGGAACGTGTCATGGCCTTTGTGGATCCGGATTACGACCCGGGAGGAAAGGGCTATCACGCACTTCAGTCTAGAATTGCCATCGGCTCCGGTGAGTTGTCCGGCAAGGGGCTTTATGGCGGCACACAGAGCCAGCTGAAGTTCCTTCCCGAAGGACATACCGACTTTGTCTTTGCAGTGTATGCGGAGGAATGGGGGTTTGTCGGAGTGCTGGTCCTCCTGGCCCTCTTTATCGCGTTGATCTGGGTCTCGTTGGAAATTGCCGCGCGTGCGAAGGATACATTGGGGGCGCTACTCGCGGCCGGTATTGTGGCGATGCTGTGCTTTTGCGTGGTCATCAACATCGGGATGACCGCAGGGATGTTTCCCATTGTCGGCATTCCGCTTCCGTTGGTCAGTTACGGAGGAAGCGCGACCATCATGACCATGGCTTCGTTGGGATTATTGTTGAACGTCAAACGACGTCGGTTGACCTTGTTCTATTAGGCCAAGCCTGGACAGGGGCCGACTGGGTATGAAATAACCATGTGAACCAGATTGGTGACGGACCGACGGCGAGACGAGAAGGAACCCGGGCTCTGTGTCCGCGTTCGTCTGCCGATCCGCCCGATCTGAGTGTAAAGGAGTGTCTATGGGTGTCGAGATAGCAATCAGCATAGCGCGGGAAGAGACCCGCGTGGCGGTGCTTGATAATGGGGTCGTTACGGACCTCTATGGCGACCGCGCGAAAGATCAGGACTTCGTCGGGAATATCTACAAGGGCCGTGTGGCAAAGGTGCTGCCGGGTAT
>JACOEF010000771.1 GCA_024998705.1 Nitrospira sp. | reverse complement strand
TTCCTCGCCTCTCTCGACTTCCTCCAGAATTATGGCGTGGGCTTTTACCCGGTCGGGTACTTACTGGCCGGTCTTTCGGTCACCGTCGTGGCGTATGCCATCGCTCGATACGAGTTGATGGATGTGTCGTTCGTCCCGAGCCGACCGAAGGTGATGCGGTCGATCAAGTTGATGGGCCTGATTCCGGCCTACATGATGATCTTGCTGGTGATCAGAATTTTCACCGGGACCTTTCATTATCTGTTGGCTGGAGTGTTATTCGGTTTGTTTGTCATTGTCTCGAGCGGTTTGGCGAACCTTCAGAAGGGGGTCGAGCGGGCCATCGGCCAGACGTTGTTTCGGGAGCGGTATGATGCCTATGACACGTTGGTGCAATTCTCGAAATCGCTGGTGGCCATTCTCGAGTTGAAGTCTCTCACGAAGGAAATCGTGCAGACGCTCGCGCGGGTGATGAACATTAAGACGGCGTCCGTCTACGTGCTTGATAAGGAACAGGGGGTCTACAGTTTGACGGCAGCGTACGGGTTCGTGAACCGCGATTCCATTGTGCCGCCCATTAAGATGGAGGGAGAGTTCCCAAAAGCGTTGTTGCGGACGGAAACGGCTTTGGTTCGGGAGGAAATCGAATACGATAAGGCGGATGCAGACTACCTACGATTGTTGGATACTCTCAACGGTTTGGAGTCGGAGGTGTGCATTCCGTTGATCAGCAAGGAGCGGCTCGTTGGATTCTGCAACTTAGGCCGCCGGTCCAACCATGGCATGTATTCGACCGAGGAGTTGGCGTTGCTCAAGACGCTGGCGCAGCATGCGGCGATCGCGATCGACAACGCGCTCTTGTACGAAGATCTCCGCCGGTCCCAATTGTTGATGCGCCGTACCGACCGGTTACGCTCGCTTGAAACCATGGCGGGCGGGTTTGCCCATGAGATTCGAAACCCGCTGACCTCCATCAAAACCTTCGTGCAATTGGCTCCCGAACGGCGGGACGACGTGGAATTCATGGAACAGTTCAGCCAGGTGGTATGCGAGGACGTGGAACGGATCGAACGGCTGGTGCACGAGATTCTCGACTATGCGCGGTATATGACGCCCCAGTTGACCCAGGAAAGTCTGAATGACGTAGTCTCGTCCTGCCTCTATTTTATCGAGGTCAAAGCGAGCAGCAAGGCCATCACGATTCAGAAGGAATTAGCGAGCGATCTGCCCTACGTGAAGTTAGATCGGCAGCAGATCAAGCAAGTGTTACTGAACTTGTTTATTAACGCGATGGAAGCAATCGGAGGCGACCAAGGGGGCCGCCTGTCCGTTCGTACCCGCAAACTCGTGAAGCCGGTGAATGAGCCCTGGGTTCAGATTGAGGTCGAAGATAGTGGTCCGGGGATCGATCCTCAGGACCTGGATCATATCTTCGATCCGTTTTATACCACCAAGCATGAGAGCGGAGAACGTGAAGGAACGGGGCTAGGGTTGACCATCGCTCACCAGATTGTGCAGGAGCATGGAGGCTATGTGGAGGTGGCCAGTGACGTGGGCCACGGTACGAAGTTCATGGTCAATCTTCCGGTGAATCCTCCTCTGGCGGAGTGGCAGGCTGCGCAGCCCCTGTATGATGATGGCCGAAAGCTGGCCGGATCGTTTCTCGCCAGACCCCACCTGGGTTTGGATGAACAGTTTGGCAAGCCATCGCCTCCCATCAAGGCCAGCAGCGGAGGATGAGTGGTCCGTGCGGGAGGAGGCCCATCGGCCGTCTGACTGCTCTCTTCCGTTATCCCTGTCGAGTCAGCCACTCGAGTATTCTATTCTCCGCCCAGAAGCGATCTTCCTGCGGGTGCCGACGCTGAAAAAACCCGCAGTGCCCGCCATAGCGTAGTACGGCGAGTGTAATGCTGGGATTGTGCCGGATCGCCGGGGTTTCGAATATGGAGACAGGAATGAACGGATCATCCTGTGCGGTGATGATCAAGGTGGGCACGGCGATGTGGTGGAGAACGTGGCGCGCTCCTGCGCGGTCATAATAATCGACGACATCCCGATACCCGCCATCTCGGGCGGTGTAGGCTTCATCAAACTGGGTGATCGTTTTCATTGAATCCAACGGTGCCACATCCCACTTTCCCGGGAACAGTGCGGCCTTCCGTCGCAGTCTCGCTTTCAAGCTTGAGAGGAAGTGCCGGTGGTAGAGCCAATTGCTGGGATGCTCGAGAGCCACCACACACCGGGTGGGATCAATATTCGGACTGACGGCGACCACGCCTGCCAATGCCGGATCAGACGTTCCCATCTCTCCTGCCGCTTTTAAGACGAGATTTCCGCCCATCGAATATCCCACCAGCCATATGTGAGACAGGCGATCCCGTACCCGCAATTCCTGGATGATCGCTCGATAATCGTGGCTGAGTCCGCTGTTGTACAGAGTCGGAGTCAGGTGGTCGCTGCCGCCGCAGGTCC
>JACOEF010000459.1 GCA_024998705.1 Nitrospira sp. | reverse complement strand
GGCCCAGAGCGGCGGAGACGACACAAACCGCAGCAGGGCTGATCGGGCAGTGGCGCTCTTTGCGCCGTGCCACACCGCCAGCGCATAAATCCCCGTGAGTGTGAGTGTCGTTTGTCCCAGATCGAACAGGATCGCCTGCGCCAGTCCCTTGTCTCCCAGGGTTGCGAGAACGACGGGATAAGCGAAATACACGGAGTTGATACAGCCGGTGCCCAGGAGAAATCCCCCTCGTGTGGCACGCGACAGGTGGAGGAGGCGGGTGACCGGCCAGGAGCAGAGCAACATCGAGAGCGTCACCAGGCAGGCGGCCAACGGCAGCTTCCAGGCCGTGGGGGCAAAGACCATCCGATCCAGGGACACCAGAATGGTCGCCGGCAGGCTGATCGAGAAGACCACAGAGGCCAGACGCTCTGCATGGAGTTTCCGGAGCAGGCCGGACGACCGGAGCAACGCACCGAGCAAGAAGATGACGATGAAGGCCTGGAGGGTGGCGGGCATCGAGGGGAGGGTACCAGAAAACCTCTTCGAATAGGAGGCGCATCAGTCGACTGATTTCTACGTCTTTTTCTATACGCATGGAAGGCGGGCCTGTTACCATGGCCCATCCCATGACACACTCGCAGAGTTTAGCCGCACCGCGGCAAGCGGCGGTCTTCTTCATCCTTGTCACCGTCGTGCTCGACATGTTGTCGTTCGGGATCATCATTCCCGTGTTGCCGAAACTGGTCGAAGAGTTCCTCGGCGGCGATACCGCGCAGGCTGCGGAGATCTATGGGCTGATGGGTACGTCCTGGGCCTTGATGCAGTTCGTCTGCTCGCCGATTCAAGGCGCGTTATCCGATCGCTTCGGGCGGCGGCCGGTCGTGCTCTTATCCAACCTGGGCCTCGGTCTCGATTTCATTCTCATGGCCCTGGCGCCTAGTCTGGCTTGGCTCTTTGCGGGCCGGGTGATCTCCGGCATCGCTTCGTCGAGTTTCAGCACGGCGGGCGCCTATATCGCCGACGTGACGCTGCCGGAGAAACGCGCCGCGGCGTTCGGCATGATGGGGGCCTCGTTCGGCCTCGGGTTTGTGTTGGGTCCTGCGGTGGGTGGGCTGCTGGGCGCCATCGATCCGCGTTGGCCCTTTTGGGGGGCGGCGGCGACCAGTCTGCTGAATGCCTGTTACGGGTTCTTCGTACTCCCGGAATCGCTTCCGTTGGAGAAGCGGGCGCCGTTCCGCTGGAAACGGGCCAATCCCGCCGGCGCGTTGATCCTGTTGCGCTCGCATCATGAGCTGTTCGGCCTGGCCACGGCGAACTTCCTGATGAACCTCGCGCACGGAGTGTTGCCCAGTGTGGCGGTGTTGTACCTGGGCTATCGATATGGCTGGGGGCCGTCGGCGGTCGGGTTCACGCTTGCGGCGGTCGGGGTCTGTGCCATGATTGTCCAGGGCACGCTGGTGAGGCCGATCACGGCGCGGCTGGGGGAACGGCGCACGTTGATCACCGGGTTACTGTGCGGGGCCGCCGGGTTTGCGATCTACGGGCTCGCGCCGACACCACTGATCTATTGTGCAGGCATTCCGGTGATGGCGTTTTGGGGACTCGCCGGTCCCTCGGCGCAAATGTTCATGACGCGTCGCGTCAGTGCGTCCGAGCAGGGGCAATTGCAAGGCGCCATTGCCAGCCTGACCGGCATCGCCGGGTTGATCGGCCCGACGCTCTTCACGCAGACGTTCGCTGCGTTTATCGGTCCGCAGGCCGACTGGCACCTGCCCGGTGCGCCCTATCTGTTATCGACGGCACTGTTACTGATCGGAGCGGGCATCGCCTGGCGAGCGACGCGAGCCGTCTGAGCGACGAAAGCCGTCTGATCGACGAAAGTCGCCTGATCGATCAGGGGCGTTGGCCGCGTACGTATCTGGGCCACACATGTTCAATGATCAAGGATGAATGTTCGATTGAACGGTGAGAATTGGGCAGTGAACCGTCGAGGGTCAACCTAGGCGGCCTGAACCGTCAGGTTTCCCGACAGAGCCACACCGCTGCCTACCGGTTCCCGTGCACAGACAACTCGCGTTTGCGGTAGGTCGCCAGTGCATGGGTTTCCGCATCTTGAGATTCCGTGGTTTACCCCAGTTCCCGATAGAGCTCGGCGAGGAGCGACCAGGCCTCCGCCTCGGCGGCGGTGTCGTGGGTGGTTTGCGCGATGACCAGCGCGCGTTTCCCGAGGGCGACGCGATCGGTCAGGGCGTCCTTCTCCGCATCCAGCCGCGCGAGTCGCAGTTGCATCATGCCTTCGAACGGTAGGTGATGTTCCGCTTCGGCCAGGCTCAGAGCGTCCATATAGGCGGTGCGTGCGTCATTGGTGTGGCCGAGCAGCCAATGGGCATCTCCGAGCGCGACGGTGGCGGTGAACTGTTGGTCCACGTGCCGTCTCGTACGCGCCTCCTCCGCGGCCTGCTGTAACGTGGTCAGCCCCGTGCTGTCCTCTCCGCTCGCGATTTGCAACAACCCCAACTGCACCATCGTGTCGTTCCATCCTCGGGCATTTCGCACGCGCGTAAAGAGGGCGGCGGCCTGGGTGAGGGCGTCGCGCGACTCGTCCGCGAGTCCCAGCTGTGCGGAGACTCGACCGATGGCGAGCAGGGACTCGGCATGGGCGGATCGATCCGACGCCTTGGCGAACCGCGACACGGCTTCCTTGAGTGCGCTGTGGGCCTGCTGCAGATGGCCCTGGCGTTCATTGATGTGCGCGATCTTCACCAACGTGGTGGCAACGCCCTGAGACTGTTTTTTCTCACGGAATTTGGCCAAGGCCAGGTTGTAATACGTCAGCGACTCCGGGAAGTGTTCCTGTTGGTCGTGGATCGTCCCGATGCGAAGGAGCTCATGGCCTGACAGGGTATTGGGAGCCGCGGCCGGTGTGGCCGGTTCTGCGGAGAAAGCCCGGTCCGCACCTAGGCCTGAGAGACACCAGAGTAGGAAGAGCGAGCAACTGATCACGGTCCGGCGGGTCAGGCCTGCCACCGAACAGTGACGTGAGAGTGATGCGTGAGACATGGCCTAAACATGCACGTGCCGATGGCTAAGGTCAAGTCGATGTCGGTGCGTGAGCCCGGCGCTTGCCTCGCCTGTTTGGGAGGGGTAAGATCAAGCATCCCGCCAAACAAGGAGGAGGTGCCATGTCTACGACGCGCACAACTCCCAAACGAGCCCGGATCTCCCTCGATCGCAGCATTGAACGTTTGCGCAGGCAGTTGGCCGATCTGGCCGCCTATCTGGGCAGGGGCGTTCCCACCCGTAACCTCGAAGAGTTCGATCGGGACACTGAAGACCTCATCGCAGAATTGCTCGGAGACACCTCGGAGCTGCTGGAGGCGTATGAATATGCCGAGTTCGGTGAGGCCGCCGGCCTGGTGAATCTGACGGACGAAGCTCCGGAAAGCGCCGGCATGGAGAGTCAGCGACAGCGACTGTTACAACGCAGTCGGGTGCTGGAAAGTTGCATCGCCGAACTCGAAGCCCGCCGCGCAGCTGTACCGAAGTACTCACCAGCCAGTCGGCAGGCGCTCATCGGTCCTCAGGTCGCCGAACATATGTCTTCCGAGATCCGTAGCTTGTCTCAGGACGCCAGTCTCAAGGAGGCCGGGCAGGCCATGGAGCAATGGAAGCT
>JACOEF010000517.1 GCA_024998705.1 Nitrospira sp. | reverse complement strand
GGTCCTTGAGGTAACTGGTGTAGCCGATTTTGTCGAGGAGGAGGTCGAGGAAACGCTCGGAGGACAACAGGGTCTGGGCTTTCAGCTCGTCGATGGCCTCGTCGCTCACCGGCACATAGCTGCTGCTGATGTGGAAGATGATATTGTAGTGGCGGTCTCGCCCGAGTCGTTCAAACCGTAATCCCTTCACGTGCCGTCCTTCCTCTTACAGGCCAACGGGAGCACATTGTAGACAATCACTGGTGAGAAGACAAGGTCGGCCCCACGCCCTGCGGGCTCACCAGCCGCTGGTTTCCGGTCTGCCGGTCAGGACTTGGCGTTCTTCTTGCCGAAGTATTCGCGTCGGCTGACGGCGACATCGGAGACGAACATGACGCCCGAGTGTCGTTCGAACAGCGGTCGCAACCCGGCCAGCACCGGTTCCACTTTTTCCTCCGGCACCACCGCCATGATCATGACCAGGCTCTCTTGCTCGCTGAACATAAAATGGGCTTCACGGACGCCATGATGGCCTTTCCCCGAGATATTGCCGATGATGGTGTAGCCGGTCGCCTCCACCTTGTCCAACAACTCGGTCACAAAGGGCCGATGCTCACCCGACACGATGACGCGAATTTCTTTCATGGGATGCAACGTGAGTGCGGCCATGACTCCACTCCTTTGAAAAAGATCTTCTCTCAGCAATGATGGCTGTGTATCTATGTGTCACTAGGATTCCTGACACGGCGCCAGACACCCGACGGCATGTAGCGGTACCAAATTCCGTCCTCAGGGTCCAGCGTAGCCAGGTGCACCCACTCGTTGTGATAGAAATGTTGCAGCACTTCGTGTCGCGCGATGAGTTTTTCGATCCGCGCACGCGACGCCTCCACCAGTGTCAGGAGCCGCATGGGTTCATGGTAGGGCATCTCGTCGTTCATGACGGTCTGCCAGGCCAGACCGAGCCGGAGATCGCTCCAGGGGCCGGACATGATTCCGATGCGGCCGACGACGTTGTGATAAATCTTGCTCCCGCTTCCATACACATCGTTGTCCACGGCCGAGAAATAATGCTCCATGTTGATCCACTGCGCCACCACCTGCGGTGCGGTCAGGAGCACCTCCAGCCAGCGGTCCGTCGGATCTTCCCGATAGTCGTACGAGTGCAGGAAGACGCGTCCGGCCAGGTTTAATCCTTTGGTCAGCTCTCGGCGGCCGATGATGAAGGTCGTGTTGCCGGACAGGCCCCATTCCGGCCGCACCTGGCTCCAGTCCGCGCTCCGTCCGGCCACATGTGCCGACGCCTGGTCGAGGGGCAGGACAGTCCCCACATCGGGGAACCGGCTGCAACGTTCCTGACTGGTCAGTTGCGCGGCTTCGCGTAAATCGTCGTACAGTCGGGTCACGTCCTTGCGATGGGTCGGCGGCGCATCTTCGAGATCGAACAGGTGTACCTCGTCCGTCGTGGTATCGATTTGTCCGGCCAGGAAGTGCGTGTCGGGCGGTATTTCGATGCCGCGTTTCGCCAGGCGATCCCGCACGGGCGGGCGGTTGGCCATCGCGGCCAGCACCCGCGCGTTTGGTTTGCCTTCGTTTCCACCGCAGGCGCCGCAGTCCAGCGCCGACTCGAACGGGTTGTTTTCGGTGGTGCTGCCATGGGCGCAGAAGAGTACGAGCCGGGCGAAGTTTCTGACCAGGCCCATCATGCGCAAAGCGGTTTCTACGGTCATGACCTGTTCTTCGAGCGTAAAGCCGGTCCGCGTGATCCGTTCTTTCTGGCGGGAGGCCGCGCGGCGATTGATCCGATAGTGCTGCCGGAGTTCTTCGAGGAAGGTCGAAAGTTGTTCGGTCGACAGATCGACCGATTTGGCCGCCTCGCTCAGGAACGGTTCCACCGGTGCATCGTCATCCAGCGCCCGCCGCCGTAAGGCCTCGACGAATTCGGCCTCGACCCGCGACCCGTGCAGCCCCAGTCGGTCGCGCAGAGCCTTCCAGATTAAGGCCCGCTGCTCGGAGACCACCATCTCCTCGGTTTCGGCCGGCGCCAGTTTGTCCACCGTGAGAATCGTCGCGATGGGCGGGACAAACAACCGCCGCACCCAACCGGTCAGACGTTTGTAGAGGGCCGGCACCATCGTCTTGCCCATCATGGGCAGCGCGTAGAACCAACCCAGCGACTCCACCATGACATAGGGGGTGACGACGTTTTCTTTCAAATCATGCAGGAGCGTATGTCCGGCGTGGACCAGTTTGGCGCGCGACTGGTGTTTGGATACGTAGTGATCCAGATAGCTGCGGGGGATCTCGCGCACCTCGTTTTTTGCGCGCATGATGACCGGGAACTGTTCGGTCTCGTGTTCCTTACCCCAGGCCCGGTAGCGGATGAAGACGGCGAAGAACCCGGCAAACCCATAGGTGTCGTTGGCCCCGGTCGATTCCAGGTGGCGACGGAACGGCTCGGACCGCACATCGATGCAAAAGACCGATTGGGAATGGGGTCGTACCGGCGGCTGTGGCTCAGCGGCAGCGGGTTGGGGTTTGACCGGCGCGCGCAACAGCATGCCGAAGAGGTGATCCTGATACCCGGCCTCGAAGGTCTTGAGCCACACCGGGCCATGCGCGGACTCCGGGAAGGCCTCAATCCAGTCCAGCAGGGTGCGAAGGGCCGTCAGCGGACCGTCCATGAGGAGCGCCGGAACGATCTCGAGCGCCTGCGCCAGCGTGAGCAGGCGGCGAGCCATGAGCCGTTGCGCGGCTCGCTCGCGGCGAGGTCCGAACTCGACCTGGTAGTGCTGGGTCAGCGACTCCCATTCGTGGGAGAGCATCGGTGCTCCCTGCCGTCGGTGGCGCGTCTTGTTATGGAGAAGGGCGACTCGGTCGGCAAGGGCGGCGGGGAGCCGTCCGGCAGCCCATTCCTTGTGCATGACGTACGCATGAGACTGTCGCGTCATGTAGTCCATCACCGCAGGATAGTTTCCGTCGATGCCTAATTCGTCCCGGCAGACCTTCTGGACCAGTTCGCGCACATACCACAGGCGGACGGCGAGGAACTTCACCAGTCCGACAGGGTAGGCCTGCTGCCAGGCATAGTCGGTTTCTTCCGCGCGCCATTTAATGAAGCCGGCCCAACCCGGGAGGGCCGCCAGTTGGAGCGACAGGTAGTCCTGCCGGAATTTCACGGGGATCGCCAGCGCTTCGAGACAGTCCAAGACGGCGTCTTCGGGGTGCTCCGGCAGCGCCGCAATTTTCCGGCGGCTGTCCGCAATGCCGCACGTCGCCCACTCTTTCCCCGCCACCTGCTTCCAGGCTGCGTAGAGGCCCTGGTCCCGTCCCGGCATCGACCAGGTCGCGTGGCCTTCGTCCAGAAACGCTTCACACCATTTGACCAGTTCGCTGTTGATCTGTTCAACGATCTGGGTCCCGAGCGTCTGGTCGCACCAGCTGGAGAGCGTGAGATGGTGTCCGAGGGCGCCCACGTCCTCCCTCACCGTGGCAGTTATCCGTTCCTGCACGGTGGCTGTGGAGAATGAGGCCAGTCGTTCTGCCAGGGCATCGTCCTGTTCTTCATTCGGTTCATGTTCCATCAGCCGATCAAACGGCTCGTCGGTGGCGGTGGACAAGCCATGGGTCAGGCAGGACCGCAAGACTTCGCGATGCGAAATGCGGCAGGGGCCAAGATCGATTTCCTGGTCGAGCGCGAGCGACGCCAGCGCTTCGTCGATGTGACGGACGAGAATTCTGCCCGACTTCAGATAACGCCGATACACGTCACCGGGGAGATACCCGTTGCCGCCCAAGAATTGGCGTCCGCGACGGACCGTTTCGGCAAACGGGAGATACTCCAGACTGTGAAGCGGGTTGTGGTGGACGAAGGTCCGCATGGGCCAATACTGCGCGATGACTTCGCTGGCGAGACGGATCATGCCTCGCAGCTCCATGCGGCGGGCTTCGAGGTCTGCCGGCTCGTCGGTGCGAATCACCGGATCCATGTGTTCTCCTGCATGGCGACAGTGGCCGCGGGTGTCGGCGCATACGAATCGAAGAAGCGCGAGGGGGCGGTGCCGAGCGCCAGTAGTAACAACAACAGCAGCATCAACGAGGTGAACTCCGTCTGACGCAAGTCCTCGTAACGGATGTCCAGGCGTTGCCGGCCGAAGACGAGTTGTTGCACGAGATCGGTGTAGTACCAGGAGGCCGTGAGCCAGACGAGCATGATGACGGCAAAGGGGCCGGAGGGCGAAAACGTGGGCATGAGCAGCATGCCCAGGAAGCCGGAAAACACGCCGAAGGGCGGCATGCCTAAGGCCGCGAGCGCTAGTAGCGCCAACAACGTGCTGAAGCGAGGCATAGGATAGGCGAGACCGCCGAGTGCGCGCAGATCGATGTCGCCATAACGGGCCCGGATCGCATACCAGGCCAGCAGCAGTCCGCTCGCCGCGAGCCCCACGCCACTGAGATAGACCGTGGCCTGCATGGGGGCGGTGCCGGTGTCGGCGATATACCACCAGAGCAGACTGAAAAACGCGAGGGCGCCATACCCGAGCCGAGGGAGCGGACGTGTTTGAATCAATGCTCGGAGCGAACCGTAGACGGCACCTGCGAGTGCCAGAATCGCCACAGTGTGAAGTGTCCTGACAGTCAGGTTCGGGAGCAACGTCAGCAGGGTATGGAATCCGATCGTCGGGAGCAGGAAGGCGAGGAACGCGGGGAGATTGCCCGGCAATCCGGTCAAGGTCGCCATGAATCCGCTGTGAACGGGCAGGAGCGGCAGCAGTGTGGCGCAGGCGACCAACAGGGCCACCGTCGAGGCCGGTGCCGGGAACAGCCACGCCAGCAGGGCCGATGCCATTCCCAGGCCGTAGACCGACAACCCTCGCCACGTGTCCGGCGTGGCGCTGGATTGATACCGATAGAGCAGGCTGCAAAGAATGCCGGGCAGGATCACCAGCAAGATGTCGTGGGCAGGCGCCTGACCGGTGAGGATGCCGAGCCCTAGCCCCAGCAACACCAGCGTCATCGTCCAGGCCGGCCCATTGTCGCGGTGCAAGGGTTGACCGAGGAGCGAAAGAAACGCCGTCAGCGGGAGCAGGCTGAGAAAGGGTACGCCGACCAGCGTCTCGCCCAACGCCCAGGGTGTCCCGATCACGACAAGCAGACTCGCTGCGGCGGTCAGCAGGGCCGAGGTCTTCATCCGCTGGAGCGACGTGCGGAGGAGCAGGCTGAGGCCCGCGCCCAGGACCGGAACGGCCATGAGCAGCCACGGTGTCATCCAGGTCTTGATCATGGCCGGCCTCCGACAGTCGGCGCCGTGCAGTTGTTCGTGTCACTGTGCTGCATGGTCACGACAGGCGCTTTTCCAGGTGATGGGCGACGAGCGTCACGATCCGACCGAATTTGAGATACAACTGATCCAGGTAGAGGCGGTTCATAAACAGGACATAGAGGCGAACGAGGAAGCCGTCGATCCACCTTGGAATTTTGACGGTGCGTCCATGCGCATGCGCATAGAGATACACCCAGCTGAGGATGGTCAGCAACGTCGTGCCGACCACCAGACTGTCGAACAGCCGGCCCGGCAATGCCGCGGCCTTGAAATATGACGCCACCACTTCAGGATTCGGATACAGAAAATGCGTAAAGCTCTCCACCGCAAAGAGGTAGGTGAAGACGACGATGACGAGCGTGACCAGCATGGCGGCGGAGACCTTCCAGGAGGCCACGGCGCGAATGCGTGTCAGGGAGAGAATCGCCTGCGAGGAGGTCACCCAGATGAAGAACAGAAAAATGACCGTGCCTTGCGAGTCAATCAGCGGAATTCGCAGGACCCCATGCGTGACGAGCAGGATCACGAGCGGCAGCAGCAGCGTCGTCAGGAACCCGGTGGACCAGGTGAGGTTGGAGAAGCTGCGTTCCTCCGCCTCACGGTCGGTTTGCGGAAAAGTGGGTTCCTGGCGGGCCTTGTGGATGACGTTGCCGCAGTTCAAGAACACCGTGCCTTTGAACAGACCATGTGCGATGAGATGGAAGACAGCGAGGGAGAAGGAGCCCAGGCCGCATTCCATAATCATGTACCCCATCTGGCCGATCGTCGAAAAGCCGAGCGTCTTCTTGATGTCGTTCTGTGTCAACATCATGGTCGCGCCAAGAATAGCCGTGAGCATCCCGATGACGAACACCACATGGAGGGTGGTCGGGCTCAGGCCGTAGAGCGGGGCCAGGCGGTTCAAGAGGAATCCGCCGGCGTTGATGATGCCGGCGTGCAGGAGCGCGTGGACCGGGGTCGGTGCATAGAGCGATCGCGGCAGCCAGGTGTGAATCGGAAATTGTGCCGACTTGCCCATGGCCCCGACGAAAATGAGCAACGTTACCGCTGTGACGCCATTCATCTCCCAGCCGAGGTCCGGCCAGAGGGACAGGGTGACGGGCGTGTCTGCAGCGCGGGCAAACAATGTCTGGAACTCAAATGTGCCGTACAGCGAATAGGCCAGGACGATACCGGCCAGAAACGCCGCATCGCTCAGCCGCAACATCGTAAACGTGTTCGCTGCGCCGGACAGGGTGGCGGCATGCGCGTGATTGTGCGCGAGCAGAAACAGGAGCCAGGAGAGAATCTGCCAAAAAATAAACAGCATCACCAGATTGGCGCTGGAGACCATGCAGAGCAAGACCGAGGTCGTGATGCCGAGCATCCCGAGATACCGGCGATACCCGCGATCCTGATACATGTAGCCCATGGAATAGCGATAGATGAGCGTGGTGACGCCGGTGATCAGGACCATCATGACTGCGCTGAGCCGGTCGATGTAGAAGCCGATGGGGAAGGCGAGGTTGGCGACGGAGGCCGGAGCGTAGAGCTGAATGGTGACCGGCTCTCCGGAGGTCACCAGTACCAGGGTGATGAGGGACCCCAGAAACGCCGCCACGACCGGGAACAACCCCGCCCTGGCATTCTGGTCCTGCTCCGCACGATCGCCGGTCATCACGATGAAGGCGGTCAACAACGGCAACAGCGGGACGAGCGCTAGAAACGACATGCCGACTCCATGTTTCCCCTGCAAAGAAAAAGGCCAGCCGACGGCCCTTGAAGCAAGGAACCAACGACTGGCCTGCACTGTCCCCGGCCTTTCCCTGGGGGAAACACCGGCAAGACCCTACTGCCTGTCTCATCATCTCTTTGGGGTGGGTCCGGGCCACGCGCGATTCACAGCCTCGCGGCGGCACCACCGGAAAACTACGGTAGATGTAGCCGCGCCGCCCTCGTAATTGCAAGCAAAAAGTCCGTGCAGCAGGGCTCAGCGGGAAGGTCGATGGACCCAGTCGACGGCCTCGCGTTGGGCCATTTGCCGAACGTTCCACAGGGGGTTGGAGTCTGCCCATGGCAGTGACTATAATCGGCCTCACCTACTCTCCATCACCCATTGAGAAGGACCAGACTGCCAGTGCCGAGTAAGGGAGAAAAAGAAGCCGCCGTCCGGACGGCGATCATCAAGTTCGAGCAGGAGTTTCTGGGCCGCGGTCCGGACGAGGTCCGGGTCTTCATTGTGCGGGATATGCTTGTCGTGCGGTTAAAAGGTGTGCTCACGCCGGCAGAGCGACAGTTGGCCAAAACGGCCGAAGGCATCGATATGGTGAAACGGCTCCGGCAGAACCTGATCGCGCAAGGTCGGGAACGACTCTGCGAACAGGTCACGGATTTGATCGGGGCGAAAGTCACGGCATTGTTTACCGACATCGACACCGTCGTCGGGGAGCGCATTTTTGTGTTTACCTTGGACGGCGACATCGACGCCAACTTCCGGTAGCCCACAGTCACGAAGCACGATGACAGCCCACAGCCTCGAAACCCTCACGTTTGAGAACAGTTACGCGCGTTTGCCCGAGGTGTTCTACGCCAAGGTGAACCCGACGCCGTTCTCCAGCGCGCCCTTTCTCATCAGCGCGAACCGGGCCGCCATGGAGTTGCTTGATCTCGATCCGGCGGAGGCACAGCGACCGGAGTTCGCCGGAGTATTCGGCGGCAGTCTGCTGATTCCCGGCATGGAACCGCTGGCGATACTCTATTCAGGCCATCAGTTCGGCGTGTATGTGCCGCAGCTCGGCGATGGCCGGGCGATTCTCCTCGGAGAAGTGAAGAACGGGCGCGGTGAACGCTGGGATCTGCACCTCAAAGGCGCGGGGATGACGCCCTTTTCACGCGATGGAGACGGGCGTTCGGTGCTCCGTTCGGCCATCCGGGAATATCTCTGTTGCGAAGCCATGCAGGGCCTTGGCATCCCGACGACGCGTGCGCTGTGCCTGGTCGGCAGCGACGACAAGGTGTATCGGGAGCAGGTGGAAACCGGGGCGACCATCGTCCGGATGGCGCCGTCGCATGTGCGTTTCGGCACGTTCGAAATTTTTTACTACCGGAAGCAGCATGAGCATCTGCAGCGGTTGACCGATTACACCATCGAGATGCATTTCCCCGACCTCACGCAGGCCGCCGACAAATATGCCCGCTTCTTTACCGAGGTGGTCGAGCGCACGGCGAAATTGATTGCGCACTGGCAGGCGGTGGGCTGGTCGCACGGCGTGTTGAATACCGACAATATGTCGATCCTCGGCCTTACGCTGGACTACGGCCCCTACGGCTTCATGGACGACTACGACCCCGGCTTCATCTGCAATCACTCGGACTATCACGGGCGCTACGCCTTCAACCAGCAACCCTACATCGGGCTCTGGAACCTGAGTTGCCTGGCGCAAACGCTGTTACCGTTCGCGCCTAAAGAAGAGTTGAAAGCCGCGCTCGATGGCTACCAGTCCAGCGTGGACCGGCACTATCACACCCACATGCGAGCCAAATTAGGGTTGGTGGACGACCGTGCGGAGGATGAAGCCCTTCTACAAGAATTGAAATCACTCCTGGTAGGGAGCCGGGTCGATTACACAATCTTCTGGCGCGAACTGAGCTTGTTCTCATCCGACGCGGGTTCAAGGAACGAACAGTTGCGCGAGCATTTTCTGAATCCGGAACGATTCGACGCCCGGGCTGTTCAGTATCGCGACCGGCTACAGAGTGAGCAGAGCCACGACGAAGAGCGCCGGATTCGGATGAATCGGGTGAATCCCAGATACGTGCTGCGCAACTACCTCGCTCAAGGGGCCATTGAGAAGGCGCAACAGAAGGACTATTCCGAGGTCGAACGGTTGCTGACGTTGCTCCAGGATCCCTATACCGAACAGGCCGGTATGGAAACGTACGCCGCCGCCCCGCCGAACTGGGGCAAACACCTCAGCGTCAGCTGCTCGTCTTAGCCCGGACCGTTCATGAATGCCTGTTGCGCCGTCCGATCCTCTGGCTCGGCGTGGCCGTGCTCGATCGGCTGCCCGGCCGCCTCACCGGCTCGCACCGACGGGGCGCGCTTTAGTCATCGCGCCGTGCGCCCTCGACGGACTGGGAGTACGCCTCCGTCGGCCTTCGGTCTCGAACGTCTCGCGACAGCGTTCATGAATAATCCGGGCTAGGGTGCCCTCCCGTCTCAAAACCCTCTCGTTTCTCTTCGTGCGCATTATCCATTTGGATACGCGCTGTATCCATGCCGATACATTGTCCTACGTACTGTGTACCGCACTGTGTCCAAAGCCGCCGATTTCGTTTGGGTTCAACCATCGGATACGTGGCACATTCCATGCTGAATTACCCTAGTGGTTAAGGGGTACCACGACGAACCTCACGTCCGGTGGAGGTTCCGCATGGCATTCAAGGGCGACGATTCCACCTTTTCATTGGCCACCACAGTGACTCTGGCCCTGGCCGTGGCGGCCATGGTGTTTGTGAAGGAGCCGCTCAAGAGCTCGCGGCCGGTTGGTAAGGGGACTGAACTGAACGGCACGACGAGTGAACTGAGAGTCCGCGCCAGATTGTGGGAGGATCCATTTGCGGCCGTCCGGAGAGGGCTCGACTCGCGAAACAAGAACGAGGTGACCATGACAGGGGAGGGGACCCTCTCTCACGCGCGAGGCAAGGACCTCCGCCAGCCCCTCGGAACCGTACGGATGACGATGAAGACGCAGATGGAAAACCCGGATGGTGACGGGACCGATAGGCTGGAGCATGACTTCACTCAGCGCGCACAGCATGGCGAAAACATCTCAGTCCTTGTTGTGATGACAGCGGGAGGCCCATACGCGGACGAGAGTGAGTCGAGAATCAAAGATCGCTATGCCGTTGTGGCTGCGCTTGACGTCGGATGTTTCGCGCCGGAAGGGAATGGATTTCTGAGTTATTTCACATGGCGGTTTCAGGCGAAGCCCGTCGCCACTCCTTACGAATGGTACAGCCGCAGCAGGGTCACCACCTGTGGAACACCGAATGGCAGCGAGCGAAAAGAGGAGAGGTCACAGGTCCTCGTTTTATGGGTGAGAGCAGAAGACTATGAAGGGCACATTCTGAAAGGAATGAACGAGCTTCTCCGTCTGATTTCCGGCTTCAGGAATGGTCGGAACATGACGGTAAAGGTCCTGGGGCCTCGATATTCCTCCCAGCTTCAGAGCATGCTTCTAGAGATCCAAAATGAATCAGGAATGAGGCAGAAGCCGTTCTCTTGGCCAACGGTTGATGGAAAGCTGGAGTTATATTCACCGTGGGCAACGGCTATGCCGGGTCTTCTTTCGTATGGAATGAAGGGCAGGAAGGGCAACACGGATGAGAACCATGGGGAAGCGAGGGAATGCGACTCATATGCCCTATGTGACAAGGTGTTTCACGAACTGTTGTCGGACGCCGCCCTTGATGTTCGGTACAGCATCGACAGCGATAAGGTGTTGTTCGAGTCCCTGTTTCAAGAGCTTGATCGGAGACAAGTGACGATCGGGAAGGATCGAATCGTCCTGATCGGAGAATGGGATTCCTTCTATGCCCGAGCGTTGCCCATTACGTTCAGCGCAGCGGCCTGTCATTACATTGTGGATGCGACCATTCGAAAAATCCATCCGCCGGCGGAT
>JACOEF010000247.1 GCA_024998705.1 Nitrospira sp. | reverse complement strand
GCGCTGCAGAAGTGCCGATGGCAGAGGCCGCAGAGCATAAAGGTCATCTTGATGCGGTCTTCCGCTTCGCAGTAGTAACAGTTTTTTGCGGTTCTTGCCTTCGGCATGGTCCTTCTCCTCAACACGTGTGTCGGTTCAATTGCCAGTCATTGATTGAGTGCGCTTCGCCGTTCCATGCCGAGAGTCGGCCATGAAGGCGGCAAGACCTGAAACGATGACAGGAGGCGGGCAGCGCACCTGGGCCGAGTTAGCCTGAGGCGCTAAGGGCAGCGAGAGGTGTGATCGTGCTCGCGTTCACCATGTTATGTGGCGTTCAAGCACTCGTCTGAAATGCCGACTCGTTATAACACATTTTAAGGGTTGTGGTGTCGCTCCGAAATTTGTGCGAGGCTGCGAGGTGAGGCGTCAGGCGGGAGCCCCTGCCGAATTGATCGTTGTAGCGCATGATGAATGACTTCGGCCGCCACGCGGTTGCCCGCATCCGTCCAATGCGTATCGTCGGGCAGGTAGGTTGGAATGCCGGCGCGCGATGCGGCCTTCAGCGCCGGAGTAAGATCGACATATTCGATGTTGGAGTCCAGTTCCGCCAGCAGCTGCTGCATCTGGTCGGGTAGATCGCTGATACGCCATTGGCGAATGGCATCCGTCGTCAACGACACATTGCCGAGGTCATGGTACACCCGGAATTTCTCAGGGACAAAGGCCACAAGGAAGCGGATGCCTAATGCGCGGCAGAGTTCCGCCGCGTGGATTATCGGATCGACGGCATTGCGAAGGGCCAGGCGTGACACGTGCGCCACTTCGGTAGAGGCAAAGAATACGGTCGTGGCTCTATGCGCGGAGTCGCGAAACTCGGCTTGAAATTCCGCGATGGAATGATCCGGCACACATTGCTGGTCTGGGCGGAGCAGAAGTGCCGAAACATTTCTGGTCAATGAGCGAAACCAAAATTCTGCCAGAAGTCATACCATCGGTCGGAGCTGGACCAATGGCGTTTCGTTTCAAATCGTTCCGCATCGGAAAAATCATTGCCTTCAAAAAACGCCCAGACGACGGTCTTGGGTTTGAGCGGCAAACCAAACCGGCGCAGGACGGCTAATTCCTGCTGAGGGCCATATCCTGAGTGTCCCAGATTGGCGACAGCCGTGCCTTGCAGTTCGCTCAGCCTCGTCGTGATCAAGCTCTCGTCCGGCGTGATGTATCCCTCGATGTATGAGTCACCGATGACCACCAGCTCAGCCGTCTCGAGGTCTCGAGGATTACGGAATCCGTGGCGGTCATAACGAACGGCCACCGTTCGCTCCCGATCCGGAGTGGTGCAGAGGGCAGCTCCTAGGTTTCCCTGGTACGGCGCTTCGTACTGATAATGCGCCTCGTGTCGCCACAGCAGTTCCCTGTCAAATCGTCGTCCCGTCACGCTCAATGCCGTGCCGGATTCATACGCACCGAACAGGGTCCGATAATCGACGAGGTTGCTCAGAACCACTCCTTCCGCCAGCAACCAGCAGAACAGCAGCGAGCCGGTGGTGAGGAGGAAGCGAGTTCCCGTTTCAGAAAGGGGCATCCGCGAGAACATTCCATATAATGCCCAGCCCAGCAGATAGGCCGAGAGGGCATTGTCGAGCAGGTGCCGGATAGTGGTCGCTCCCGTGAGGACCAACATGCCGTATCCCGCTAGAAAGACGGCGAGGGTGAGGCCGATAATGATTCCCCTGTACTTGTCAGGTCGCATGATGACGCCGCATGTGGATGGAGTGATCGATGTGTCGGACCAAGGCGAGGTCTCTGTTCTGCGAGAGCACCGTGCGCTGCATTGTGATCGTCAAAGTCCGAGTGTCCAGTAATACTGGACACTCGGACTTCTGTCAAGCGCAGGCGTCTGCCGACCATCCACGGCCAGACTGATGGTCTGGGCAAGGACCAATAATACGGAGTTATCCTACAGGGTAGGTGTTCAGCATTCTGAACTATGACTTCGGGAGGGAGGCGGTGTTCCGGAACGCGGATGGGTCAGCCGTGCAGTAATACTGGACGAGGCACGGATACGATGATCACGAAGGGGCTCAGGAGTGCACGATTTTAGGCGAATTCTTAGCCTTCTGTGCCGGTCACTTCTTCCCGCAACAGAAACTTGATGGACGGGTTCGATTTGATGCAATAGGCCAGCAGGTGTTCGGTGGTAAACAGCATGACGCCGCGGCCCTGCTGATCGACGAGGCGGATGGTATCAGAGGGCCAATAAACCGCCGAAATCGTCGCGGGATCGCCGACAATCCAGCGGGCCAGGGCATGGGGCAGACGCTCCACGGATGTCTTTACCCCATACTCGTTCTCCAGGCGAGACATGACAACGTCGAATTGCAGCTCCCCGACCGCAGCCAGCACCGGTTCGCGGCGCACGTGGTCGGGTGAATAGAAAATCTGCATGACCCCTTCTTCTTCCAGCTGCTTGAGCCCCTTCTGAAACTGTTTATGCTTGGAGATGTCCTGCGTCCGCAAGAGCCCGAAACATTCCGGCGCAAAGTGCGGGATGGGATCGAAGGTCAGCGCGGGGTCCGAGGTCAGGGTATCTCCGATTGTGAACAAGCCAGGGTTCACCAACCCAACCACGTCACCTGGGTAGGCTTCGTCGATCGTCTCACGGTCGCGGCCAAAGAGGCGATGGGGGCGTGTCATCCGGATCTTGCGGCCCAGCCTGGCGTGATGCACCATCATGTCCTTCTCGAAGCGTCCTGAGCAGATGCGGAGGAAGGCCATGCGGTCGCGATGTTGCGGGTCCATGTTTGCCTGAATCTTGAACACGAAGCCGGAAAAGGCTTCGTCGGTCGGTTGTATCAGTCCCTGGGTGGTCTGGCGGGGGCCGGGAGGCGGTGCGAGTTTGGTGAACGCATCGAGGAAGGGCCCGACGCCGAAGTTGGTCAACGCGCTGCCGAAGAACACCGGCGTGAGTTCGCCGGCGAGGAACCGTTCGCGATCGAAGGAGGTGCCTGCGCCCGTCAAGAGCCCGATCTCTTCCTGCAGCGGGGCGTAGGCCTCGCCGAGGGTTTCCGCCAGTTTCGGATTGGGGAAGGCCTCGACCGTCATCGGGGCTCGTCGTTGATTGTGCGCCGTGCGCTGGAAGAACAGCACCTGGTGGTGCTGGAAATCGTACACGCCTTGAAAGCCGGAGCCTTCGCCGATCGGCCAATTGAAGGGCACCGCCGTCATCCCCACGGTCCGTTCGATCTCGTCCAACAGGTCGAAAGGGTGGCGGCCTGGCTGGTCCATCTTGTTGATGAAGGTCAGGATCGGAATGCCGCGTTTGCGGCAGACGGCGAACAGTTTCTTGGTCTGCGGTTCGATGCCCTTGGCGCCGTCCAGCACCATGACGGCGCTGTCCACGGCCATGAGTGTGCGATAGGTGTCTTCGCTGAAATCCTGGTGCCCCGGCGTATCGAGCAGGTTGACCCGCGAGCCTTGATAGTCGAACTGCAGCATGGTGGAGGTGATCGAAATGCCGCGCGCCTGCTCCAATTCCATCCAGTCGGACTTGGCTTGACGCTGGCTGGAGCGTGCCTGCACCGCGCCGGCCAGGTGCACCGCGCCGGCATAGAGCAGCAGCTTTTCGGTCAGTGTCGTTTTTCCGGCATCCGGATGGGAAATGATGGCGAATGTGCGTCGTCGCGATACTTCGCGCCGCAGTTCATCGGCTGCGGAATTCTCAACCGGCAGAGACATGGTTTTTCTCGTCGTGGTTAGGAGGCTGCAGCGGGACAGGGATAAGGCACCGCCTGGCGTCGCTGGATGGTACCGCTTCCTTTTATCAGTCGGAGCGGGGTGGGGGCAAGGAGGGGAGGCGGGATGGGGGCTAGGTGATCTCCTGTGCTCGCGCAACGCGCGGCCTGGGAAGGCCCTCGTTGGACGGCGCGCAGTAGGAGATCACCCAGCTCCCATCCCTAGGGAGAGTTGGAAACTGAGAAGATGGGGAACGCGCAGGATCGGAATGTGCTCGTCCCATGCGTGCAGTGAAGGCTCCCTCCGCATCCCTTTGTAGACGAAGTTGGAGTAGAGGATGAGCGGATCGTGAGATTAACCAGCCCCATCCCTGAGATGAGGGATGACGAGGGATAAGGGGGGATTTCGGACGACGGGCACGATATAGCTGTACTTGTAAGACGTACACAGTCCGGATCACCCAGGGTGCGCTGCCAAGAGAAGTGGGTGAGGGAGGCCCAATGGGGTACCGGTCACGTTTTGCGAGAGAGGGGGATCTCGACAAGGGAGCGCAAGGTTTGGCCGGCGAGTGCCTGTTCGATGGCCGTATCGCGGCGACAGAGCATCTCATGGATGCCGTCGTCCGTACCCAGCGAGATCGTCGCATCGGCGGCACGTCCTTTGTGGATGGCATCCAAAACCTCTGTGATGGAAATCAACTCAGGCGGCTTGGTGAGACTGATACCTTCAGGCTTGGCCATGAGACCGAGCAGTTCAGTGTCCACCAGATGTCGAACCTGCTCCGTCACGAGGGAGACGGGAAGGTGCAACTCGACGGCCAGGTTGCCTGCAGGCATCGGCCCCTCGCCCTTCAGATACCGTCGAGTCAGGACTACCAGCAGGCTCAGAGCCAACCGCTCTCGAAATGCCTGGGTGCCTTGCTGCCAGAGCAAACGCGACACATAGGCGGCGGGATATTGATGGAAAAACGAGAATTGTGCGCCGATGAGCACGATCAGCCATCCCACGTAGAGCCACAGCAAAAACAGAACCAGCACGGCAAAGCCGGAATAGATGGCGCTGTATTGGGCCGACTGAGCCACGAACATCGCGAAAACTTCTCCCGCAATGCCCCAGATGACCGCCGCGGTGATCCCGCCGACCAGCGCGGAGTCGAAGCGCACGTGTGTGTGGGGGATGAACTTATAAAGAAAGGTGAAGAGTCCGCTCAAAATAACGAAGGGTAACAATTGGCCGGCCAGGAGCATCAGGTACCCGAATGGTTGGATGTCCAACACCCGCTGTACGAGGGTCGTACTGTGAACGGAGGCGAGCAGGCCGAACGCGGTGACGACCAGCAACGGACCGACCAACACGGCGCTCAAATAATCGGCAAACTTCCGTCCCCACGATCGTCCTTCCCGTACCAGCCAAATGGCATTGAGCGCCTCCTCGATTTTGTCGATGAGCGAATAGGTCGTGTAGAACAGCCCCGCGATGCCGACGATGCCCAATACGCCAATCTTGAGGTTGTCCACAAAGCCGATGATCGTGCGCGTGATTTCCTGGCCGTTCGGGCCGAGTGGTTCCAGCGCCTGGGCCAGGACCGGTTCAATCTGCTGATGGACTCCGAAGGCTTTTAAGACCGAAAACATGACGGCGAGAAAGGGAACCAAGGAGAGGAGCGTGGTGTACACCAATCCGGCGGCTCGGGCATCAAGCAGTCGATGGCGAAACTCCAGTGCCACGGCGATCGCCAGCCGTAAGGCATGAATGCCGATGCGCTGGAGAGTGGGCACAGACGCAGGATCGATGGTCCACAGGTCCTGCTTGAAGAACTGTGAGATGTGAGCCAGTTTCGTCATGGGGTATCAGGTACCTAGAGAAGGACACTGTACCGCGAATCACCGTGACTGTGTACCATTCACTGCACAGGGATGAGAGACGTACGCACATGGTCGACTTGGTTGGGTCAATGCCAATGTGCCGCGCGGGCACTATGGCGGGACGCCAAACATATTGTTTTGTGATTCTCGCTGTGGACTCATGGCCTATGCACAGGTGGCAATCCGATGGAGCCAGGGGCGTAGCTTGGCATATAATCTCGCTACGCATATTGCTGAGTAAGTAGAGTCTGCAGCCTGATGGCATTTTCGTGGGGCCCACATGAATGTCGATGACATCATTAGTTATGGAGAACTGGTTGGCGCTGAGAAATTGATGCTTCAGAAGGGAATGAATTTTGGAGCGGGAAAGAACTATTCCATCTTACTCATGTCTCAACGCGCGAATGCACCGTATCGAGATGTGGTTGATGAAGCTACAGGAATACTTGTGTATGAGGGCCATGATCAGCCACGCACAAAAGATTGTCCTAATCCCAAGGAGGTTGATCAACCGATCACAACACCAAAGGGGACTTGGACGGAAAATGGTCGATTCTTTAACGCAGCCATGGATTTTCAGCGCGGGCTAAGAGGAGAGGCTGAGCTGGTGAAAGTATACGAAAAAATTGCCGTCGGGGTATGGTGCTACAAGGGATTCTTTGAGCTGTTCGACGCGCACTTTACGTTGCGGGGGGAAAAGAGAAAAGTGTTCCAGTTCTTCCTCAAGCCTGTCGAAAAGAAATCTTTTGGCCGAACCATGGAACTTCCACCCAAACGGCTGATTCCGACCCATGTGAAAGTTGAAGTCTGGAAACGAGATCAAGGTAAGTGTGTCCAATGTGGTGTCCAAAAGAATCTCCATTACGATCACGACATCCCCTATTCAAAGGGCGGAAGTAGTCTTTCTGCGCAGAACGTTCGAATCCTGTGCGCCAAATGCAACCTGGAAAAATCTGACAAGATTATGAGTGTCTTGCCATGGCTCTATGCATTAACAAGTTCCATTGTGGAGATTGGGCAGCATCCATAGTTTTGTGAGGGACGTGCCTCGGACACAAGTAGAGCTGACTCCTGGGAGTTCGCAACTGGCCATCATCGATTTTGGGAGCGAATGATTCTCCCAGGTCGGATATCGTTCGCAGTTGGTTGGTTGTTTCGGAGCTTCAGCGGCTAGCCCCTTCGTGCTATTTTCATCCTCCATGTTATACACCATCACATCATGACCACCTCCCATCCCCGCGATCCTCTGCACGGCATTATGCTTGAGACCATCGTGCCCACTCTGATTGAACGGCACGGGTGGGCTGAGCTCTGCCGTCGCCTCCCTGTGCGCTGTTCACTGAGTAATCCGAGCGTGAAGTCCAGCCTCCCATTTTTCTGAAACGTGTCTGCGCGCATGAGACGCCGGGTCCAAGACAGACTTGCTTTTTGTGGGATCCGGGCATAGCCTAATCGGCAGAATCACGAGGAGAGGAGCCCCTCATGCCAAGAGCCAAAGCTGAAGCATTGGAAATGATCAAGCAGCTGCCTGATGATGTGACCACCGCAGTCATTCTGGAGGAACTGTTTTTTAAGCAACAGGTTGAGAAGGGGCTTCAGGATGTTACGGAAGGACGGGTCCTCACCCAGCAGGAATTGAAGGAAAGAATCGCTCGATGGCGCAAGTCAGCTGGTCGCTGAGTGCCGGACAGGATCTTCAGGACATTGAAGATTTTATCGCCCGCGATTCCGTCTTGCATGCGATTAACTTCGTGGATCGCGTCGTTGAATCCGTCGGCGCATTGCTCAAGACTCCCCACATCGGTCGAATGGTGCCAGAGTTCAATCGCCCCGATCTTCGGGAATTGATCTTCAGAGGATATCGTATTGTCTATCTATTGCAGGAAGATATGGTCTTTATCCTCCGAGTTGTGCATGGATCACGAGATCTGTTGGGCCTCGTCCGTCGCTAGCCATGGGAAATTGGTGGCTAATGGGGAACGTACAGGCGAACGGGCGCCCATTAATGAGTCGAGTTGTAAAGTCTGCCCAGTCTTCGCAGTAACTGCATGACTCAGCCATCCTCTACCTCCCATCCCCGCGATCCATTGCACGGCATCACGCTGGAGACCATTGTGACGACCCTGGTCGAACGGCATGGGTGGGCGGAGCTCGGCCGTCGTCTGCCGGTGCGTTGTTTCCTCAACAATCCAAGCGTCAAATCGAGTCTCACGTTTCTACGCAAGACGCCGTGGGCGCGCGAGCGGGTGGAGGGGATGTATATCGCGGAGTTGCCCTGACCTTGAGCGGTCCGCTTCCCGTGGCTGCGGAGCCTGGTTTCTTTAATCCGAACGCCCCCCGAACAAGGACATCACATCCACATGGCTCCGAATGCAACGATTTTCAAAGCCGTCCTTCACATCGCCGATGTGGACCGCCACTATTACGACGACCATACGGTGACCCTCGCGCAGCATCCGTCGGAAACCGACGAACGGATGATGGTGCGTCTGCTGGCGTTTGTCCTGCACGCGCATGAGGCGCTGCTCTTCGGCCGCGGGTTGAGTACTGAGGATGAACCTGCGCTCTGGCAAAAGGATCTGACGGGGCTCATCGAGCTCTGGATCGAGGTGGGTCTGCCGTATGACAAGGCGCTCCGCCAGGCCTGCGGCCGCGCCAGGCAGGTCTGTGTCTATACCTATGGTGGTCGTCCGGCGGACCAGTGGTGGAAGGAAAATCTGGCTGGGCTTGGTCGGTTGAAAAATCTTACCGTGATGAACCTCCCGCCCGAGGGCAGCCGCGCATTGGCCGGGCTTGCGCAACGCAACATGGACTTGCATTGCACGATTCAGGATGGGCAGTTGTTGATCGGTGACGGGGCAAATGCCGTGCAGATTGAGTTGACGACCTTACAGGAATCCTCAATCGCCATGAAGCGTGAATCGTGAAACGTATCTTGCGAACGACGAAATACGAGAGACGAACAACGAGTTGTGGAGCATGACGGCATGAAGGAAAAGAAACGCATCCCCACCGACGGTGAGCCGGTTCAGTGGAAAAGTCCGTTTGCGGCGTTGAAGAATCTTGAATTGCCGCCGACTCAATCGCGAGACAAGACCGACCAATCCACTCCGGGTTCGCCAAGCCACGCGAAGAATCGCGGGCGTGTGGACATTATCCGGCAGACGGCGCATCGGGGTGGCAAGACGGTGACGGTCGTGACAGGATTTACCGGCATCGGCCAGGCTGAGAAGGAACAATTGGCCAGGGAGATGCAGAAGACCTGTGGTGTCGGGGGGACGGTGAAGGAAGGGCGGATCGAAATTCAAGGCGATCAGCGCGAGGAGGTGTCGCGCATTCTGAAGAACGCCGGATTCCGGCCTGTGTTCGCCGGAGGGTGAGTTCCCATGGCTGAGCCGCTCAAAAATAGTTTCGGAGCCGACGTGCCGCGCGCCATCGGGCGCATGATTGCCGCCGTCTTCCCGCGATTCGATCAGAAGGGGTTCGTCAGGTCGTCGCTGGACGGGTATGACGCGCTGGAGTTGATGCCACGAGCGTGG
>JACOEF010000770.1 GCA_024998705.1 Nitrospira sp. | reverse complement strand
TTTTTCATGAATATGCTGGGCGCGTTGCGAGATGAAGTATTGCGGTTTGCCCGAGACTTTCAGGACCTTACCGGCACCGGAATAGATCTGTCGGGTGACGAAAAACGGAATGAGTTGCTCAGTGACTTTCCAGAAATCCACGTCCCGCCGCATCAGATAATTTTCATGGCAACCGTAGGTATTGCCGAGCGAATCGGTGTTGTTCTTGAAAATATAGATTTCGCCGGACAGCCCCTCTTCCCGCAGGCGCTCCTCTGCTGCCGGCAAACAGGCTTCCAGCAACCGCTCGCCCGCCTTATCGTGAATGACGAGATCGAGGATATTGTCGCACTCCGGGGTGGAGTACTCGGGATGGCAGCCGGTATCCTGATAAAAGCGCGCGCCGTTGACCAGAAACGCATTCGACGGCCAGCTATTTGGGATCAGACCTTCGAAGATATAACCCAGCACTTTCTCCATCGGGAGATAAATCTTCCCGTTCGGAGAAAAAATCAGGCCGTATTCGTTTTCCAAACCGAAAATACGTTGCTGCATGGAGAGACGTTTCCTCCACTCCGTTTCTCTCAGGATACACCGTGGAGGGTGAGGCTTCAACAGATGCCCGCAATGACACCTGAGTCACGAACAGGAACCCGAATACAGAGGACGTTGCACGGAGGGGACAGCTAGGAGAAGAGTTGGGAAATATCGGCACTGCTCAACCGTTTGAACTTCCGCCCCTGGCGGTTTCGGTCCAGCACGGCGACTTCGAGGTTTTCGGAAGGGATCTTCTGGCTGGCGACCTGCTCCAGGGCGGCAAGACAACGCCGGAGACCGTCCTTCAGCGTCAGTGGCTGCGATGTGGCATGCTCCCGAAGGTATTGTTGAACGGCCTCCGACCTTCCGCCCATGACCGCAAAGTTTTTTTCATCCACGATGCTTCCGTCGAATGAGATACGGAACATTTCATTCGCCTGTCCATGTACACCAACTTGCACGACGAGAATTTCCACTTCCAGGGGTTTGACATCGGTACTGAACGCCGTCCCCAAACTTTGCGAATAGGCATTGGACAGGGTCCGCGCGCTCACATCTTCCCGGCTGTACATGTACCCGGTCAGATCGGCATGGCGAATGCCAGCCTTCCGGAGATGCTCAAACTCGCTGTATTTGCCGGCTCCGGCAAACGCAATCCGGTCGTAGACCTCGGAAACTTTATGCAATGACGAACTGGGATTATCCGCGGCGAGCAAAATACCGTCCACATATTCCAGGGCAATGATGGAACGGCCTTTGGCGATGCCTTTCTTGGCATACTCCGCCTTGTCCTGCATCATCTGTTCAGGCGAGACGTAGTAGGGCAGCGGCATCGACTAAGATCTCCTTCGCTCTGCGATCATGGTTTCATATACCGCACGTACCCGGTCTTCGGGAACATCAGTGATGCCGGCGCGACTGACGATCTTCGCGGTCGGATAGATACCACGGACTAAATCAGGACCGCCGGTCCCCACATCTTCATCCGCCGCGTTGTAGAGCGCCAGGAATCCAACGCGAAGGGCCTCTTCTTCCGGGAGCCCCGGACGGTAATGTTCACGCATGGTATTCCGCGCGTCTTTGCCGCCGGAGCCAATGGAATGGTGGTCGGACTCTTCGTAGCGACCACCCGTGATGTCGTATTTAAAAATGCGCCCTTCCTGCCGCTTCAGGTCATATCCGACATACAACGGCATGACGACCAAGCCCTGAAAGACCATGGGAAGGTTCGCCTTCACCATTTGTCCCAGCTTGTTGGCCTTCCCCTCACAGGACAGTTGCACACCTTCGAGCTTCTCGTAATGTTCAAGCTCCGTTTGAAACAGCTTGGCCATCTCGATACACGGCCCCGCAGCCCCTGCGATAGCCATGGCGGAATAGTCGTCGATGCGAAAGACTTTCTCAATTCGCCGGTCCGCAATCTGGAATCCCTCGGTCGCGCGTCGATCACCGGCAATAATCGCCCCATCCCGATATTTCAGCGCCAGGACCGTCGTCCCATGCGGCACCGGGATTGCTCCGGGTCGACCGAGGTCGACGGGAAGAGCCGCTCGCTGGAGCACTATGTCGTTCAAACCGGGCTTCAACTCAGGGTGATGCTGGGTAAGGAAATCGAAGAAGCTGGATCCCTCATGATGTGGCAGAAAGGAGGAATGTTTCATTCAATAGTCGCAGTCAGGTTGAAAGTTTTGCGAGCAGGGCAGCCGCCGTCTCCGCTTGAGCCAAGAGTTCCCCGGTCAGGGCCTCGGTTCCCCGCAGGGGATCCATCAAGGGAATTTTCTTGATCTTGTTCTGCCCGATATCGAACAGCACGGACGTCCAACTCGCC
>JACOEF010000323.1 GCA_024998705.1 Nitrospira sp. | reverse complement strand
GCGTCACAGGTGTGAACGACGACGGCGGATGATCTCAACAGTCTGCTAGGCGGCCCTTGTCAGAGGGGCAAACAGGGCCACCGTTTCGTGCAATTGGTCTTGCGCCTCGTTCAATAAGACCGGCCGCTCGCTGACGTTGAATCGGGTCGACTGCAATGCGGCCGCATGAAACGACAATTCCTTCGGAGCCACGGAGGGATGCAATTCATGGTGGTCGGCAACCACGCCGGCCAAATGCACGATCGAGGCATGTAGCGCATACTCGCCCGCCTCGCCGGGACACAGCTGATGGCGGATGGCCTGCTCGATTTGAGGCGGCATACCCCAGGAATGAATCAGCTCCGCGCCCACTTCCGTAAAATCACAGCCGAAGTTCGATTGCTCGACCTCGGCAAGCGGGCTGCCCAGGTTGTCGGCCTCGATGAGCGCCGATTGAGCGCGCTCCGGAATGGTCTGATACAACACCAGATGCCCGATATCTCGCAGCAAACCCTCGATAAAGAACCGCTCACTGTCATCGATGCCGCAGGCCTTGGCAATTTTGCCGGCCATCAAGGCACAGAGGACACTCTTGCGCCAATAGGCGGATAGGTCCATGATCTGCACCGTCATGCCGCTGAAACTGCGGCCGATGGTGGTCGCCGTCACCAGATCGCGGATCGCCTTCATCCCGAGCAAATTCACCGCGCGGGTCACCGTATCCACCTGCTTGGGCACCCCATACAGCGGGCTGTTCACAATCTTCAGCACGCGGGCAGAAATGGCCGGGTCCATCTTGAGCACCTTCGCCAAATCATCCATGGTCGAGTCTGGATTATCCACGACATCGCGCACTCGATAGTAAATTTCAGGGAGGGTGAAGACGTTTGAGCAGGATTGGACGAGTTCTTGCGCCGATGCCATGATAGACGATCCTCCTTGGTACGCGTCACACATGCGCCCTGTGCAGGGAGCCCCGGCTATCTTTATCGGCTGAAACTAGACTTTCCTGAAGCGAGGGGGCCGAAGCGTTACGGTACCGGGAGCATTCCCCTCCGCAGGCACATTCGGCCTCAAATTCTGAGCTGCAGAAGCCTCACCGGCAAACGATGGCTGGATCCGATGCCCTACAGGCCTAAAGCGGCGCGTTTCCCGGCTTCCACTTGATACTGCAGCCGATGCTGGCTTGCTGATTGGGGTTCACGGGCGTTCCGCCCAACACGGCATCGATCGCGGTACGGAGATCTCGTCCGGTCACCGGCCGGTTGTTGCCGGGGCGCGACTCGTCCAATCGGCCTCGATACACCAGCTGACGCTGCCGATCGAACAGGAAAAAATCCGGCGTGCAGGCAGCCCGATAGGCCTTCGCCACCTCCTGCGTGTCATCGCAGCAGAACGGAAACGTAAAGGCGAGCCGCTCGGCCATTTCCTTCAAGCGAGGAGGCGCATCGTCGGGATACGACTTCGAATCGTTACTGCTGATTGCAATCATCCCAAGCCCTGTCTTGTGATAGTCTCGCCCGATCCTGGCGATCTCCTGCTCCACATGCACCACATAGGGACAATGGCGGCAGATGAACATCACCAGCAAGGCAGATGAGCTGGCGAAGGAGTCGAGCCCATAGACCTGACCGGTCACCACATCACGCAAGGTAAAGGACGGCGCACTTGCGCCCAACGGCAGCATGAACGACTCGACGGCCATCTCCACCTCACCATGGGAGGCATCACACAGGTTTGAACCCATCGCCTCACCGCCCGTTCACTCTACAAGGCTCGCGCCGCCGACTCAAGCGCGAGACCTCATTGACCTGCTTTTCACTACCCGCGTATGCTGAGACCAGACGTGCCCACATCTTCAAGACGTGGCACCACGCAAAGACGATCCACGACTCACGCGTCAAGAAAGAACCAGCTATGCGATTCGATGCTGCTCTGGCCGCACAAGATACACTCCAGGAATCAGAAACCGAGCTCGGTGCCGATTGGGACCGAGCCATTGAGCTCGAAGGTACGTTCTCTTCCAATGCCGGTTCCATCGCCCGCGAGGCCTATGAACAATTGCTCGCGTTGGCCGATCGCCACCCCGACGCCCATCGTTTCCAGGCCTTCTGCATCTATATCACCTGGCAACAAGTCACAGAGGAAACGATCGCTCGCCACTTTGAAACCGGCATGACACTCGCCGAGGCCTATCTCGCCTCACCTGAGGGCAAAGATCCGCGGCACCTCGCCTACGTCGCTGAATTACTCGATTCGTTTCGCGCCGGTTTGGGCCTGGATGAAGAGGACGACATCGTGGTGGAATTTCGCAAAGACACGCCGAAGGGCGGCGACTGACCCAAGCCGTAACACGCCTCTCATGAAGCGTTTCCAAAACGACAGACGAACGACGGTTCTAAGACATGGCTGAAAACGACAAACACCGTGCGCGTATTTTTCTCCATCGTGGCGACCTCGTCCAGGCACGCGCCGCCTGGGAGGCGGCCGTCAAGGACGACCGGCTGACCGGAACTCCACGCGAACTCTCGAACAGCCTCGGCAATCTCGGCAACACCTACGCCCTGGGCGGAGAATTGGAGAAGGCCGACGCCTGTTACAAAGAAGTGCTGTCGATCCAGCGCGGCGAACAGGATCCACACGCCATCGCCCACACCCTCGTGAATCTCGGCAACCTGTATATCGGCGCCGACCGGCCTGAAAAGGCCCGCCCCTACTATCTCGAAGCGCTCGACCTGCTGAAACCCCTCAACGACCATCGCGCCCTCGGCATCCTCTACCACAACCTGGCCATGGAAGAGGCCCGGCAACAGCAATGGGATGAGTCCGTCCGGTTGTTCACGCAGGCGCTGGACTCCCACCGGGTGGTCGGCAACGAAGAGGGCCTGGCCGGCACCTACAGTCAGCTGGGGAAGACCTTCCTGGACAGCGGCCGGACGGTCGACGCAGAACGATGCTTCAACAACGCCTCAGAACATTTCATCAAGCTCGGGAATCCGACCGGCGAAGCGGCGGTCCTCCGGGAGTTGGCCGATCTCTACGAACAACGACGGGACACCATCGCGGCCATCCGCTGCGTGGAGCGGCTGCATCATCTGGCACTGGGAACCGGCCGGGCGCCCGCCGCCGCCGACCGCGAGCGCCTCGTGCGACTGCGCGCCGCCCGTAGCTGAACGAACAACGGTGGTGGTAGAATCCCGTCTCATCAGGACAGTTTATTACGCTTCACAAGGAGCCTCATGGATATCAGCGCATTTCGCCAAATGGTCGAGAAAAACCCCAAAGGATTCCTGGGCCGCTATGGTCTAGGCAATAAGATTTTGCAGGAAGGCGGCAGCGTCGAAGAAGCGGCCGAACACCTCACCGTCGCCACTCAGCTGGACCCGACCCATGTTGCGTCGCATCTCGCCCTGGGCCGCGCCCTGGTCACACTGGGCAAGAAGGAAGAGGCGAAACCCGTATTGAAAGCAGGGATCGACGCAGCCGTTTCCGGCCGATCCAACGGTGGAGTGGATCTGGTGCCGGAGCTGCAACAGCTTTTACGGACACTCGGGTAAGCGTGGGAGGAACGATGAATCTTAACACAGCCAGACAACGGATCGAGTCGGTGATCACACAATACGGCCAACATGCGGCCATGGCTATCGAACTGGTCATCAATGAAGTGCGTTCAGACATGGGCCGGGAAGCTGTGAATGAATTGATCGACGAGTTCGATCTCGAACTGATGTACAACATCGCCCCGATGGAATCCGACTTTTCGAACAGCTGAGCCGGGATGAAGAACTTCGAGGTAGTGCCGACAGAGTACGTCGACAGCATCCTGCCATGCCGCTGATCTGGTGTTCGATTTCCGGCCACGGCTTCGGGCACGCTGCGCAAGTGGTGCCGGTGCTCAACGCATTGGGACGATTGGTGCCGAATCTCAGCGCCGTTCTCCGAACGACGGTACCCGCAGACTTTTTCGAACCTCGCCTCGACATTCCCTGGCAACTGACGCGTGCCCAGCAGGATGTCGGCTGTATCCAAGACGGCCCGCTGACAATCGATATCGCCAAGACCTGGTCCGCCCATGCCGCGCTGCACACCGACTGGGACAACAAGATCGAGGCGGAAGCCGCACTCATCCGCAAGGCTCGACCCGACTGCGTGCTGTCGGACATCTCACACCTCGGTATCGCTGCGGGAGCAGCCGCAGGTCTCCCCACCATCGCCCTCTGCTCATTGTCGTGGGATCTTGTCTTGGATCCATTCGTCGATCCCAACCAGCAGGAACACACCGCCATCCTCCAGCAAATCCGGGAGGCGTACGGGAGAGCCGACTGTTTACTGCGCGTGGCGCCGGCGCTCGCGACGACGGCATTTCCGAGTGTCCGGGACATCGGTCCCATCGCGGAACCGGCCGCTCCCCAAACCGCCATCCTCCGCAAGGCCATCGACGCGGAGGAATCGGAGCGGGTCGTGCTGGTTGGGTTCGGCGGCATTGCCCTGCGACAGCTGCCCTTCGAGCAAATGGAGCTCATGCGCGGCTTTCGCTTTATTGTGGATGGCGCCGTACCGGACCACCTCACCCGTGTCCGGTCACTGGCCTCCCTGGGCCTGGCATTTAAAACAGTGATCGCGTCCGTAGATCTCATCCTGACCAAACCCGGCTACGGCACTATCGTCGAAGCTGTGGCCCTGGGCACCCCGGTCGTCTATGTTCGCCGATACAATTTCGCCGACGAGCCGCCCCTGTTGACCCACCTGCATCGATTCGGTCGTGGTGCGGAGCTTTCGCTGGTCGATTGTCGTCGTGGACAATGGGAAGCCGCTATCGAACAGGCCTTCGCACACCCCCTGTCCGAGGCACCGCCTCCGCTTTCCGGCGCGCACGAGGCCGCGCAGTTCCTGACAGACTACGTATGAACATGCGCTGATCACCGACCGTCGTGTCCCGGCTGCATACGGTTCAATGTGATCACGACACTCCCCCTGACGGTTGCTTCGCTTCAATCGTCCGATTCTCACATCCGATTAGTCGTTTTTCTCGGACAGTGTCATAGTGTGCCCTATTCTGATCCGGAGAATGGTGCCCGCGCCCAGGCCGACTGCATGGAAGCTGCCTCCCGACAAGCTGCATCGACGATCGATCCCAAACTCCTGGCCCGTGTCGCCAAGGGAGATCCACAGGCCTTCGAGCAACTGTACGATCAATCCAGCACCCTGCTCTTCACCCTGTCCTACCGCATTTTGAACGATCGTGATGAAGCCGCGGAGTTGCTCCAGGAAGTCTATCTGGAAGTGTGGCGAAAAATCGCGAAATACGATGTCGGTCGCGGCAGCCCGATCGCCTGGCTCGTGACCCTCACCCGGAGTCGTGCCATCGACCGGCTCCGCTCACGAGCGGCACACGGGCAACAGGCTGTGGCCGATTCGTTCGAACATCCTCTGGTCTCCGTCACCCCCGACGTCAGCCCGAACCCCTACGAAGCTCAGGAAGACACGGAACTGCGGCAGCTCATGGCGAAAGCCATTCTCGATCTCCCGCTCCCGCAACAACAGGCCATTGAGATGGCCTTCTACCAAGGCCTGACCCATACGGACATCGCCGCCAAATTGAACCAGCCCTTGGGCACGGTGAAGACGCGCATCAAACTGGCGATGACCAAGCTCCGCGCGTCGTTGCAACAGACATTGCCGCAGGGTGAGGGGGCATGACACACGAGGAACTGGAAGAGGCGGTTCCCCTCTATGCGATCGGCGCCCTCGAACGTTCGGAGCGGCAGGCCATCGAAGCGCATTTACTGTCGGGGTGCGCAGCCTGCCATGCCGCGCTGAAGGACTATCAAACCGTGGCTTCCCTGCTGCCGTTCGGACTCACACCGGCGACACCGCCCAATACGCTCAAAGCCAAGATCATGATGGCGCCGGTGCCGATTCCCGGTGCGGCGGAGGCGGAACAGGCTGCGCCACGATCGAGCCTGGAGCCGGGTGAATGGATGAACCATCTCTTCCCGCCCATCACCCCGGCTCGTTCCCTGCCGTTCCGTCTGGCGATGGGCTTGGCCGCCGCCGTCATGGTTCTGGGAGGCGGGTATTTCGCCTGGCTCTCCTACACACAGACGACCGAGCGGGCGAGTGAAATCCGGCAACTGGAAGCGGCGGTACAACAAGAGACCGCCCGCGTCGCGTCGATCCAGTCGGAGCTGCAACAGCGCGAACAGACTATCGCTACCCTGAAAACGGGCATGGAACAACGGACGACAGAAATCGCGGATCTACGGGACCAGTTACTTCAGCGGGAAGCGGAACTGGACGATGCGCATACTCAGCTGACGAAGAACGATTCTTCGCTCCAGCGACTTGCCCGGCAAAGTGAGGAGTTCGTCGGGCTGTTCAAAAATCCGGCGTCGAAAGTCGTCCCGCTGGTCGGTTCAGAATTGGCGAAGTCGGCCGGGGCCTTTCTTCTGTTCGACCCGGCAACCGAAAAGGCCTGGCTCTATGCCTATAATCTACCGGCCTTGCCGAGCGGCAAGGTGTATCAACTCTGGGCCATCGACGACAAACCGGTGAGCGTGAGTGTGTTCGGACTCGATGCCGGCCTCAAGGCCCGCCGGTATATCAAGAATCTGACCGAGTTCTCACGAATGAAGAAATTCGCCGTCACCGTGGAGCCCGACGGCGGACTCCCCGAGCCAACGGGTGCACTCTATTTGATCGGGCAAAACTAACCGGCCGCTGAAATCGACCTGCCGCCTGTCTTGCGTCGATCCCCTTTCAAACAGCAAGCGTGTTAGCATACCCTTACGTGGCCGACTGTCGGATCTCCCTGCTCATCACCCGAATCGACCGACGACACCATGCCCTCCCTCAACGATCGCGATATCAGCTTCATGCAGCAAGTCCTGATGCTCGCGCGTGCAGCCCCGCTCATCGGTGAAGTCCCGATCGCCGCACTGTTGGTACATGACGGCATCGTGATCGCGCGCGCCCACAATCTCCGAGAAACCAAGCAAGACCCCACGGCCCATGCGGAGGTGCTGGTGATTCAGGACGCAGCCCGTCGGACAGGCAGCTGGCGGCTGATCGACACCACCCTCTATGTCACCCTGGAACCCTGCACCATGTGTATCGGCGCCATCGTGCTCGCGCGCATACCACGGCTCGTGTTTGCTGCCACCGACCCCAAAGCCGGCGCCTGCGGATCCATCATGAATATTCCTCCTGAGCCGCAGCTGAACCACCGCGTGGAGGTCATCGGAGGGGTCTGTGCCGAGGAAAGTCAGTCGCTCTTGCAGGAATTCTTTCGACAGCTGAGAAAAGACGCTGCCAGGCGAGAGACAGCCTAGCGAAGGAGAGAATGCCCCGAAGCAAACGTGCTGGTTTGCCAGGCATCCCCTTCAACGGCCAAGGCTCCCGATACTTGATCGCCCAGCGAGAGGGACTGCACCTCCCAGTTCGTATCGAGAGCGCCGGAGTCGGCTACGCGGACCTGAGCACGCGGCGACCGCCCATCGAACAGAATTTCAAATCGATCCAGCCCCAGCGACAGCCCGACCCCACGCCCTTTGAGATAGGCTTCCTTCGCCGTCCAGTATCGATAGAACAGTCTCGACTGCGCATCACCCCGTGCCTGAGCAATCTGTTGTGATTCCCCTGCCGCAAAAAACCGCTCGGCAAGTTGAAGGGCATCCACGCCCGGCCTGCATACCTCCACATCCACACCGACGGCCCGACCGGCCGCCACCGCCCCCAGCGCATACGCCCCTGAATGAGACAGACTGAACTGAATGTCCTCGGCGGCACAAGACCGACCGCTTAGAGCCGGCTTTCCCTGTGCTCCGGCTGAAAATTCGATCTGTGAGGCTGCTCCCCCGACATACCGTGCCAGAATCGTTCTCAGCAGACCATGCGACGTGATGAATCGATGGCGATCCCGTTCGAAGGCAAATCGTGCTGCACGCGCCTGTTCATCGACCGAAAGTAGCGAAGCCAGGGCCGACCGGTCCCCCTCGTGCAGGACCAGATCGCAGAACCACACATGCACCTCCTGCCGACTGAGCGGTGCCGAGGGCAAGGAATCTGTGGGGAAAGGCGGCAAACCGGACATGGTTTGAGTCAGACGATGGGTCGATGCTGCATTAGGCTGAGGTGCGGATCACCGGCTTTAACATCGGAGCCGTTCGGCGCATGTCACCGGCAGTAGTCCCTTTCGGAGACTCTACGATCTTGCCTTCTTCCAGTTTTAATACACGGTCACCCACATGGAAATACCGGTCGTCGTGGGTCACCACGATAACGCCTTTCCCTCGCGCCCGCAACTCAGGCAACAGCTCCCCGTAGAAGACTTCCTTGTATTGAGGATCCTGATCGGCCGCCCACTCGTCGAACACATAAAAGGGTCGATCTTCCAACATGGCCGTGACCAGCGCCAGGCGTTTTCGCTGCCCCTGCGACAGATTGATCGTGGAGTACTCACCCTCCTGGATCGTCACCTTGTGTTGAATCCGGAGTGTCTTCAGCCAGCCCTCCGCCTGGCGCTCAATCAAGGCCGGATCCAGCCCCAACAGTTTCTTAAAGAGATAGAAATCGGAAAACACCGCCGCAAAATGCTGCCGGTACCAGTCCTGGGTAGCGGACACAATCATTTCGCCGTTGAGCGACACCGCTCCCTGTTGGGGAAGATACAATCCCGTCAGCACTTTCACAAAGGTCGATTTCCCGCTCCCGTTTCCGCCGATAATGAACACCAGTTCTCCGGTCTTGATCGTCACATCCAACGGCCCGAGGCTGAACGACCGTTCATCCTCACCCTTGGAGTCGTACGAAAAGATCGCCTTCGAAAATTCCAGTGTGTGTGTGCCAGCCGTGACCGGACGCTCAGCCCCTCCCTCTCGACTGCCCTCATCCAACGCGAGCCCTAATGATTCGATCTTCTCCAGCGCCACCTGCCCACGACTCAGGGTAGGCACCATTCCGAGCAAACCCCACATGGGGCCGATCATATACAGCATGGCGAAGGCATAACCCGTCAGAGACTCGCCGGCCAACGAGAACATCCTGGGAAACAGAAGGAGAATCACGCCGATCAATCCGTAGAAGAGCACTTGCGTCCAGGAATCGGTGGTGAGGTACTGCTTCGTCGTCACCAGATTGTAATGGCGCAGCGCTTCGGCTGCCTGCCGGATATCCGAATCGACGAACGTTTCACGACGTCCACGATGCAACATCAACTCCTTCATCCCCTCCGTCAGACTGCGAAAATGCTCAAAGAGGGCCCCTTTCGCATCACGCACCGCCAGCGACGACCGGAGCACCCGGTTATAGAGGTGCCGATATCCCAGCAACCCGAATACTGCCAAGAGAACCACGCCGAGAAACGCCTGCCAGGAGAGCCACGCGAGATAGAGCGAACAACCCGCCAGGATGGCGACATTGATCGCCAAACCAGGCAAGCCATTGACTGCCCAGGCCATGGCATTGGTGTCCTCTGTCAGAGTCGCCAAAATTTCATGCGCGCCGCGCCGTTCCAATGTGCGATAGGGAGCACGGACCACTTTCCAACAGAGATCCATCCCGAGGTTCAGGATCGTTTTCTGTGCGAAGGTGACGAGCAACAATTGAGAAAGGTAGTTCGACAGGACTTTCAGGACCGCCAACCCGATGAAGGCCAGCGCAAACAGCTCGGAGGTCGCCCCGGCTCCGTTGATGAGTTTGTTGATGACGGCGAGCAACCCCACGCTCGAAAGGCCGGCCAACAAACCGGTCAAAACCATCAACACCATCATGGTTCTGGCGCCGCGTAACAGGAACAGGAGGAACCGGTACATTTTTATCATGGTGAAGTGACTGCTGTTTCGTCCGCCTTAGGCGGCTCTTGAGGAAGGCCCCTTATCCTGCTCATTCGACTTGTTGCGGAGCACCGGCAAGGTATCCTCCCAGAACACCTTGAGCTGGTGCGCCAACTCCTGTACGTGCGGCGCGACAAATAACCGCCCCGAATCTTCGGCCGGCAGATAGATCGTGCGGCTCATTCCCACCGCAGCCTCGCCGAAAACCAACCGCGTATCCTCACTCGAATTCGTCAGCGGATGTTTGGAGGCGACCACGTTCAACACCTGCCCGTGAAACGGGTTCAGATCATACCGCGCCACCGCGTGGAAAGTGGCGTAGGTCACTTGGTCCTTGTACAGAAACTCATCGTGATGTTCGGCCGCGTCGGTATGGTGCATGAGCTTCCAGAGCCGTTTCAACTTCCCCCTCCAGAATGATAGCCACTCACGGGCCGGCAGTCGTCGCATGAGACGAAGGTACGTTGTAATTTTCATCCACACAAACAGGATCGGCCATAGCAAATAGGGCGGCCGACTCCAGTGGGTCAGGTAGGATCGCGGATGCCAGGATTCCATGACCGCCAGAATCACCTGCTCCCCTTGGGCCGTGAGTTGTTGGGCGATCTCATACGCTGCCAGCCCGCCTGTGCACGTGCCACCGATGAGGTACGGTCCGTGCGGCTGCACCGACCGGATTTCCTCGATGTAGTGCGCGGCCATCTCCTCCACACGCATGAACGGTTTCTCTTTGCCATCGAGACCTCGAGCCTGCAGTCCATAAAACGGCTGGGCGTCCCCGAGCAGCCTGGCCAGGCGGGCAAAGACGAGCACATTCCCGCCGACCCCTGGCACGGCAAAGAATGGAGGATTCTTCCCCTCGGGTTGAATGGCAACCAACGACCGCCAGCGCACCGTACACCCCTCATCGGCCAGGACAGCCGCCAACTGTTCGATCGTCGGCGCCTGGAACAGCATCGCCATCGGCAGGCGGATGCCGACGGTCTGCTCGATGGCGCTGAACATTCGCAGCGCCAGCAACGAATATCCGCCCAGGGCGAAGAAATTGTCTCGCACGCCGATAGGCGCAATTCCCAGAACCTGCTCCCAGATCGCCACCAACTGCAATTCCACTCGTGTCCTAGGCTCAATCGCCTGAGCGCTGTCATGCACCGGCTCCGCCGACGGTGCGGGTAAGGCACTGCGATCCACCTTCCCGTTCGGCGTCAGGGGAAATGTCTCCAGCGGCACGATCGCGGCCGGCACCATGTAGTCCGGCACCATGTCCCGCAGGGCACGCCGCAGGGCCTGCGGATCGCAGCTGCGGCCCTCTCTCGCCAGCACATAGCCGACCAGCCGTTTGTCGCCCGGCACATCTTCTCGCACGATGACGACCGCCTGCCTGACGGTCGGATCATCCGTCAGCAACGTTTCGATCTCTCCGAGTTCGATCCGGAACCCGCGCAGCTTGACCTGATAGTCGATTCGGCCGACATAGTCGAGCCGTCCGTCCGCCAACCACTTGACCTGGTCGCCCGTACGATACAGCCGCTCACCCGCTCGGAAGGGACTCGGGACAAAACGCTCGGCTGTCAACTGCGGCGCCCCTCGGTATCCGCGCGCCAACCCCATCCCGCCGATATACAATTCGCCCGGAATCCCCACCGGAACCGGCACTCGATTCAGATCCAAGACGTAGACGTGAGTATTGGCAATAGGGCGTCCGAGAGAGATCGTGCGTTCGGCGGTACGCACCCGCTCCAACGTCGACCAAATCGTGGTCTCGGTCGGTCCATACACATTCCAGACCGAAGCCGCCCTGGTGAGGAGCTCCTGCGCCAACTCCCGGGGCAAGGCTTCTCCTCCGCATAACACTTTCACAACACGCCCGCCGCGCCATCCCGACTGCAACACCATCCTCCAAGTTGCCGGCGTTGCCTGCATGACTGTGACCGTCCCCCGATCGAGTTCGCGCTGCAGCCATGCCCCCTCCATGGCCTCCGTACGGCTCGCCAAAATAATACGCGCCCCGACCAGCAGCGGAAGATAGAGCTCCAAACCGGCGATATCGAACGAAAGCGGTGTGAGCGCCAACAGCACGTCCCGGCTGCCAATCCCCGGCTCTCGTTCCATGGAGCGAAGGAAATTCACCAGAGCACGATGTTCGATCTCCACACCCTTCGGCTGTCCGGTCGATCCCGAAGTGAACAGGACATACACAAGATGGTCCGGTCGGGCGAGGGGTACCGGATTGTCCTCCGGATACCGCACCAAGAACTCTGCCTCCCGGTCCAGACACACGACACGAAGCTGATGCTGGGGAAGCCCGCCAAGAAGTGTCGAATCTGTGACGAGCACCGCCGCATGACTGGCCTCGATCATGGCCGCCAACCTGCGGATCGGTAATCCCGGAACCAAGGGCAGGTACGCGCCGCCGGCCTTCATGACCGCCAGAAGGCTGATCAGCAATTCAAGAGACCGTTCGAGAAACACCGGCACCACGACATCCGGCCCTACACCCTGCTCCCGCAAGTGGTGCGCCAGTCGATTCGCCCGACGATTCAATTCGGCATACGACAATTCAGTGCCTTCGAATACCACGGCGATCGCATCGGGATTGCGGCCCACCTGAGCTTCAAACAATTGCGGGAAACAGACCTCGCGCTCCACCGACCGCTCCGTCGCGTTCCATTCACGAAGCATGCGATGTTGCTCCTGCTCAGTGAGAATCGCCACACGTACGATCCTCTCCTCAGGATGCTCCGCAATGGACTCCATGAATTGCCGGTACTCTGCCAACCCCCGCTCGGCGGAGGTGCGATCAAACAGGTCGGTATTGAACTCCAGATAGGCTTTTCGCGAAGCCAGCGGGTCAATGGAGAGACCGAGATCCAATTGAGCCGCGCCTCGGCTCACTTCATAGGGCGTCCATGAGAGATGCTGAAATTCCGTCCTGGCAAAGGGCGTATTGGCAAAGTTAAACAGCACTTGCACCAGCGGCAACCCGCCCTGGCTCCGGTCCGGTCGCAACTCCTCGACAAGTTTTTCAAACGGAATGTCCTGATGCGCATAGGCATCGAGCGACAGGTCTCTGACCTTTCCCAGCAATTCACGAAAGGTCAACTCTCCCGTGACATCCGTCCGTAACACCAGCGTATTCACGAACGTGCCGATCAGATCCTCGATCTCCAGCCGATTCCGATTCGCAATCGGCGTTCCGATGACCAAGTCCCGCTGTTGCGTAAGGCGATGCAGGAGGCCGAAGAATCCCGCCAGAAACACCATGTACAACGTGACGCCTTCCCTCACGCTGAGCTGCTTGAGGCGATTCACCAGAGCCCATGACAGGTCGAGGGAAACCTGGTCTCCCTTAAACGAATGGATCGGCAACCGCGGACGATCGGCCGGCAGGGTCAGCACCGGCAGGTCGGCTAACTTGCCCTTCCAGTGTGCAAGTTGTTCCTCGAGCACGGGGCCGGTCAGCCACGTCCGTTGCCATTGCGCGAAATCGGCATATTGAATCGGGAGATCCGGCTGGATGGGAGCAGGCTTCCCCCCACAGAAGGTGTTGTAGCACTTCACGAGTTCACGCGCGATCACGCCATACGACCATTGGTCGGAAATGATGTGATGCGTGCTGACAACCAATACATGATCCTCTTCACCCAACTGAACCAGCAGAATGCGGAGCAAGGGGCCCAGCTCGAGGTTGACTGGAGCACGTGCTTCGGCGGTTGCCAACGCCAACGCCCGCGCCTCACGCATCTCCCGAGGCAAACCCCGTAGATCTTCTTCGACCCAGTGCGGGTCCAATGAGGCATGAATGATTTGCCGCGCCTGCCCATCCACCGTGGCGAAGGTCGTACGCAGCGAGTCGTGCCGACGCACCAGCTCAGTCACACTCCAGCGCAAGGCCTCCCGGTTGAGCGGCCCATGCAAACGCACGCTGGCCGGAATATTGTACGCCGCACCGGTCGGCGATAACTGATAGAGGAACCACATCCGTTCCTGCGCAAACGACAGCGGTAACGGTCCCTCTCCTACCGCCTTGGTCAACCCCTGCCCACTATGGGTCGGCTGCGGCCTTCCACCCGTTTGAGCCTGCGTGATCACGTCGGCCAATGTCGCAATCGTCGGCCGTTCAAAGACTTGTCGCAGCGGCAGGACCACTCGAAACAGGGCTTGGACCCTCGACACCAGCTGCGTCGCCAGCAGCGAATGGCCGCCCAGTTCAAAGAAGTTGTCATGGACCCCGACGTCCTTCACGTGAAGGATCTCCCCCCAAATGTCGGCCAACTCTTGCTCGGTGGAACTCCGTGGCGCGAGAAACTCAGAGGTGAGATCGACTTTACTGGCGCGACTGTCCGTGGCGACACGCAGCGCAGCCCGATCCACCTTTCCATTGACAGTCAATGGAAGCGACTTCATTTCGACAAAGGCGGACGGAATCATATGTGCAGGCAGCTGGCCACGCAGTTGTTCGCGCAGTTGTACCAGTCCCAGCCGGTTCTGCGGACGCGGGACCATGAAAGCGACGATCCGCTTATCACCCGGCTGATCCTCCCGTACCTCGACCACCGCACGTTCCAAGTCGGAATGCCGATTCAGGACCGCTTCGATTTCCTCTAATTCAATTCGATAGCCGCGAATCTTGACCTGGCGGTCCACACGGCCGCGATAGTCCAGCTGCCCATCCGGTCGCCAACGGACCAAGTCGCCGGTCCGGTACAGCCGGGCTCCTGCACGACCGGAAAACGGATCGGAGATAAACTTTGAATCAGTCAGCTACGGTCGGCCACGATAACCTCGCGCCACCCCGATCCCACCGACGTACAGTTCCCCGGCCACTCCTACCGGAACGGGTCGGCGATGCTCATCCAACACATAGACGGAGCAGCGGCGAATCACCCGGCCGATCGGAAGATCTCCACACACCTCACCCTGCAGGCCGAAGCCCGTGAGATCCGACCAGGTGACGGCGACCGTCGTTTCAGTCGGTCCATAGGTATTCAACAATCGAACTGTGCGACCGACCAATGTCGCCCATCGCTGCACGATCTGAGGAAGCACACGTTCGCCACCGATGATCACCGTCTTCACCGATTCCGGAAAGACGAGCCCTTCGAGTTCCATACGGGTGACAACTTCATGCCAGTAGGCCGTCGGAAGGTCCAACAACGTGACGTGCCATTCGCGGCATCGATCCAAGAACCCCGACACCGAATCAAGCATCACCGACGTGCGCAACACCAGCGTCGCACCGGTCGTCAGGCAAGGGAAGATTTCTTCGGCGGCGGTATCGAAACTCATCGAGGCGAATTGCAGCACCCGGTCAAGTCCTGAGACACCGGCGATCTCGGTGATCGCGCGCACATAGTTGGCAATCGACCGATGTTCGATCAGGACTCCCTTGGGTCGGCCGGTCGAACCAGACGTGTAGATTACATACGCCAGATTGTCTGGACTGTCCGTGCCCTCGATCACACTGTCCGGAAAGCGGGCAATCTGGTCCCATTCGGAATCAAGGCAAATGGTGTGGGGATTCGTCGCGGGGAGCCGGCCCAGCTGATCCTGCTGCGTCACTAATACCCGAACCTGGCTGTCGCGCAGCATATAGTCCAACCGGTCGGTCGGATAATCCGCATCGAGCGGCAAATAGGCCCCGCCGGATTTCAGAATGCCCAGCATGCCGACGATCAGGTTGAGTGAGCGCTCCAGGCAGAGCCCAACCACGACACCAGGCGTGACCCCTCGCCGACGGAGATAGTGCGCGACTCGGTTCGCTCGCGCATCCAACTCTCGATAGGTCAACCTTTGGTCGCCCTGTTGAACCGCAATGGCGTCAGGGGTGCGCAGCACCTGCGCTTCGATCAGGCGATGGAGACAATGATCCGCTTCCGTCACGTCCGAAGATTGTCCCCACATCAACACCGTCTCACGCAGCTCCGTCTCAGTCATGAGCGGCAGAGACCCGATTTTTTCGGCAGGATCGTCGACGAGCCCTTCCAACACACGCACGAAATGCTGGTGCATCCGCGCCACCCGGTCAGGCGAAAACAGTTCTTCCTTGTGTTCGAAGTAGCCGGTTACGCCTTGCTCCGATTCCGACAACTCGAGACAGAGGTCAAACTGCCCGCTCTGCTGGGGAATCACATAGGCCTGCCACTCCGGCAGGCAAGATTCCGCCAATGCGGAGGGCGATCGGCCCATCTGTCGGTCGAGCTCCGCCAACAGCTTGAACTGTTGCAGCACGAAGAGGATTTGCCCCACAGGTGCCCGTTGACGGTCGCGCGCCGGCCGCAAGTCCGACACGAGCCGCGCATAGGGGTAGTCCTGGTGATCGAGTGCTTCGAGGATGCTGCGCTTGGTCTGCGCCAGAAGTTCGCGGCGGCTCGACTCGGCCTGAACCGTTTCCCGCAACACGAGCATATTCACAAAATCGCCCACGGTCTCGGCAAATCGAGAGCGGCTTCGACCGAATACAGGTGTGACAATGGTGGTGTCTTCGACGCCGGTGTAGCGATACAACAGGGCTTGCAGCGCCGTCAGGCATACGGCGTACAACGTCGTCCCTTCCGCCAGCGCCCACGCCTTGAGTCGCTCGGTCAATGCCCGATCGAGATGAACCGCATGCCACGCATACCGGCTTGGCTCAACCGTCGTCGGCGGTCGATCGTAGAGCATGTCATAGTTTGGTAGTTCACCCGCCAGGCGCGCCTTCCAATAACGAGCCAGCCGCCGGCCCTCCTCACCGTCCAACAGCCCCCGATGCCAACGGACGAACTCCCCATAAGGAACCGGCGGGTAGTCACCTCCGTCTGGGAGATCCTGAACGTTCCCCTCGCCGGAAGTGAAGTGCCGCTTGAGCTCATCCACCAGCTGGACCATCGACCAACCATCTACGGCAATATGGTGTGCAACCAACAGCAACCAGGCCTGGTGTTCGCCCGTAAATACAGCTGCCCTCCACAGCGGGCCCTTCGTCAGGTCGAACGGAACCGCCGCAGCCTCCATGATTTCCTGCCGCAAGCGCACCCAATCCCATGTCGCACTATTCACGACGGTCCAGCTCAGAGGCAGCCGCTTGTGGATTCGTTGAACCGGCCTATCGTCCTGCATCTCATAGGTCGTGCGAAGGGTCGCGTGCCGCTCACCGAGTCGATCAAGCGCCTGCTGTAGCGCGGCCTGATTCACGGCCAAAGGCAGGGGCAGGAGAACAGACACGTTGGCGGCGGAACTCTCCGGCGCCAATTGACTGAGGAACCAGAGCGCGGCCTGATTCTCGGAAAGCTCGCCGACCGGCCCTTCGGTGACATTCGGGCCATCGGCCGGCGTACATTCCCTGTCTTCCCGGACCATGCCCTCTTCAATGGTCACAGCCAGATCACTGAGCGTGGCACCTCCCAGCAGACGCTGCAACGAGAGAGGCACCTGAAAGGACTCCTCCACACGATGCGAGACCTCAGCAGCCATCAATGAATCGAGCCCCAGGAGATGAATCGGACGATCACGGGTGATGACCTCCCGGCTGCATCTGAGGCGATCGGCAAGTATCCCCTGCAGCGCTCCCTCAATCTGCTGCCGCCGTGCATCAGGCGAAAGCAACCGCAGGTCTTCCAGCTTGACGACCGTTGGTTGCGCCAGTGGAAAGGACACCGGTACGACACTCTTTCCGATGACGGAAAGTTGGCCGGCAAGCAATTGATCTCGGCAGGCCCGTCGTTGGACTTTTCCACTCGACGTCTTCGGCAGGCTCCCGGCCTTGATGAAGATGATGGTGAACACGTGGAGGTCATGCTGCTCGGATACAGCCGAACGAATCACGGCAGCCAGCTCATCGATGGCCAAGGCCGCTCCCTGACGCTCAACTTCCTGCACGACCACCACGGCTTCTTCTCCAGCCTCTTACACGGAGAAGACTGCCGCGCCCCCGCCACGAAACAGCCTGTGGCACTGCTCCACGGTTCGCTCAATATCCTGAGGATAGTGATTTCTGCCTCGAACGATGAGCAGATCCTTCAACCGTCCCGTGACAAACACTTCACCGTTACGGACGAATCCGAGATCGCCGGTTCTGAGGAACGGCCCTTCCCCTGTATCCCGAAGCGTTGCGCCGAACGTGCGCGCGGTTTCTTCCTGATTGTTCCAATATCCCTGCGTGGTGCTGGCGCCAGCCAACCAGATTTCGCCGACCTGCTGCTCCGCACAGCGGGACAAGGCGTCCGGATGAGCGATGACCACCCTGGTATCTCCCACCGGAACACCGCAGCCAACGACCTGCCGTTTCGGATCCATCCCCGCCCTGGCCTCGGACACCAGTCCTCGCTCCAATGCCGTCGGGTCAAGCGCCTCTACGGTCGGTGCCACACCTTCCCGCTTCAACGAGATCAAGAGCGTGTACTCCGCCATCCCGTACGCAGGGAAAAAGGCCTCGCGTCGGAACCCGGAAGGGGCAAACGCGTCAACAAATCGATCGATGGTATCGTGAGCGATCGGTTCCGCGCCGCAACTCGCCACCTGCCAACCGGAGAGGTCCAACTTTGGACGATCCTCGGGAGCGATAGTCTCCACACAGCGACGGTAGGCAAAGTTGGGCGCGCCGCTATGCGTCACCTGATACCGTTGAATCGCTTCAAGCCATCGAAGGGGGCGCTTCAGGAACGTGAGCGGTGACATGAGATACGAGGGGCGACCGATCCAGGCGGGCTGAATAATTCCCTTCACCAAACCGTAATCGTGGAAATGCGGCATCCAGGACAGCGTGACGGAATGGGCATCGTAGCAGCCGGCTTAGGTAATGCACCGACTCTGCGCAGTCAGGTTTCCGTGGCCAACCATGACGCCTTTGGGAGCGGCGGTCGATCCGGACGTATATTGCAGATAGGCCAGCGTGGACGCGAGTGGATGCGTCGACGTCCATTGAGCCGTCGAGTCCAGAGTGGCAACATCACACACCAGCCACTGTTCCGACGGAATCCCAGGCCCTTGGGCCCGAACCAGTTCTAGAATCTGGGTGGTGCTCAAGGCTCCGGCCACGCCGGCATCCTCGGCAATACGTCGAACGCGCGCGACACCGATCCTTGGGCGAAAGACATCCGGCGGAGGCACCGGCACGGCAACCCACCCCGCATACAATGCTCCCCAAAAGGCTTGGACAAATTCAAGCCCGGGCGGATACACCAGCAGCAGGCGGTCCCCCGATGAAAATCTGGACTGCAGATAAGCGGCAATCGAGCGGGCTTTGGTATCTAGATCTTTATAGGTCAGCACGGTATCGGGACTGACCCCGTCGCGCAGGAAGACGTACGCCGCTGGGTCGGGCTGGTGTTCGGCCCGCCAACGTAGGATATCGAGAAGAGTCTCGACGGGTGGAATGGTTACAGGCGGATGTCTGACCACAGAATGCTCAACCCCAGTGAGACGAGAAACACCAAGAGGTCATGGGTCGTAGACTGATGATGAAACCGCGAAACACCCTGGTCACATCACTGTCTCCGGCCGGTCTCGGATACCAGGTGAGTCTACGGCGGAATGCATGCATTACAAAACAGAATCACCTTTTCCTCAATCCTGAGATACCCGTAGTGGCGGGAGAAAGTCTCTTCCCAGCATATGATTTCGTTTGAATCTGGAGTGCGACCAGGGTAAGCTGCACCTCTTCGTCGGCCATGGAGCGGAGAGGTGCGAGAGCGGCCGAATCGGACGGTCTCGAAAACCGTTGTCCTGAAAGGGACCGTGGGTTCGAATCCCACCCTCTCCGCCACACCTGCTGCAACACCTCAACACTCTGCCGGTGG
>JACOEF010000499.1 GCA_024998705.1 Nitrospira sp. | reverse complement strand
GATGACGTGGCTGTTCTTTTTGGCCCGGTAGCCGATGACCGCATCTTCTCGCGCGCTTCCAGTGAGGTCGATCCGTAAAAAGAGGCCGCGTTCCGTGCGGAAGTCCTTCGGCGGGAGCGGCTTCGGGGAGGAGGCATTCCGAAACAGCAGCGGATCGGATCCGTGTAGTTTCTGCAGGGCGGTATCGGATACCGTGGCATCGCCGCGCACGAAACGAATCTGATTCAGGGAGTCACCGGTACGCACTTTGATGGCAAATGAGCGCGGTACCACTTCCAGATAGAGCGGGCCACGATAGCCGGCCCGGATTTCATCAAAGCCGACATTCAGGTCGGTCACGACGCGGGTGAAGACATCCAGCCGACCGGTGGTGCTTTTGGGGTTGGCGCGCGCACGGAGTGTGTTCGGCAGGTCGAGTTGTTCCAGAAGCGGGACCAGGTACACGTGACCTTTTTCGAGAATCGCGCCCTGGGTGAGATCCATCTCGTACATCACGAGATCGGACTGATAAAAATCGAGCACATTGAGGCGGCTGCTGATCGCCGACAACTCCGGCAGGAAGCTGCTGATCAGCCGGTAGGCTTTCTTTCCAAGCCGCAAGTCCAGGCTGGCCGGCTGGATCTGCCGGTCCTCGATTGGATGGTCGGCGGTGACGGCTCCACGAGCGATGAGTTGGGTGATGTGCTGGTACGGCAGAATCCCCCTTGAAGCAGCGGCCCGGCTCACAGGTGTGCACCCCCTCCGTCGCAGCCGTTTCCCGACGCGTTCCAGGAAGGATGAGCGCCGACCATCGGTAGTTCACGTCCTGATGCGGATCCAGGCTGGGGGTAGTGGAACGTCTTATTTTCGTAATTTCTGAGCATGGCGCTGTCTTCATCCAGATTAACCAGGTAGTCTGCCGGTAGCAGCGGGATTTTGCCTCCGCCGCCGGGAGCATCGATCACGAAGTGGGGAACACCCATGCCGCTGGTGTGGCCCTGCAGGGACTTGATGATCTTCAGGCCGGTTTCCACCGACGTCCGGAAATGATTCGTTCCCTTCGTCAGGTCGGCTTAATACAGGTAATAGGGTTTCACGCGTGCCAGTAGCAGTTGATGCATCAGACGTTTCATGATCTCAGGGTCGTCGTTGACTCCCTTCAGTAACACAGTCTGTGCGCCGAGGGGAACCCCGGCATCGGCCAGCATCCCGCAGGCGCGTTTCACTTCCGGGGTCAGCTCGTCCGGGTGGTTGAAGTGCAGGTTCATATAAAACGGGTGATATTTCTTGATGATGTCGCAGAGCTTCGGGGTGATGCGTTCCGGCAAGCTGCCCGGAACGCGCGTGCCGATCCGAATCAGTTCCAAGTGGGGAATGGTTCGAAGGGATTTGAGGATCCGTTCCAGCAGATGATCCGGCAACAGAAGCGGGTCGCCCCCTGACAAAATCACATCCCGCACTTCCTGATGTTCGCGCAGATAGGCGATCGCCCGGTCCAGTTCCCCTTTCTTAAGGAAGCCAGGTTTGCCGACCAGCCGTTTGCGTGTGCAGAACCGGCAATAAATCGGGCACTGATTCGTGACCATCAAGAGGACGCGGTCGGGGTACCGGTGAACCAGGTGAGGCACGGGACTCATCAGGTCTTCTTCGAGCGGATCGTCTTCCGCGTCCGCGTCGGCCATCTCCGCGCGATCGGGCACGACTTGTTTCCAGATCGCATCGCCCTTTTCCTTGATGGTGGCCAGCACGGTCGGCGTAATCCGCATGGGGTAGTCCCCCACGATGTCCTCGATTTCCTTCGGGTCGACACCGAGCCGATCGGCCAAATCCTTCGGCTTGACCACGCTCTGAGCCAGAATACGTCTCCAGTCTTCCACGCCTCTATCCTTTCGCTGATACTGGTCTAGCAGATGCGGAAATGCTCCGGCAGCGGCGTTCTCGCATCGCTTCGCGGCTCACCGTACCGCCACGGGGCAAGAGCCTGTCTTGCAGGCTCGGGGTGGGTGGGTACGAGGGAACGATTCGCCCCGGGGACCGTGGGCGCTCACCGTCTCGCGCCCGTCCGCGGGCGTCACACTCATTGGGCTTCGCGTCGCGGACGTCGCCCCGGCCTTGCTGGATGGCCTGTGTGCGCATCCTGCGGGTGATGTTGATATCGACACGGTGTTTGGAGTTGATCATACCGTATTGCGCAACAATGGAGTATTTCCATAGCCTGCTCCGGGGGCGAGCCGTGCAAGACGGCGCCTGCCCGCGAGATCGGAGCCTGCCTGCGATCGGCGCTCGCGCTGCAGCTCCGAGCGAGGTCCTCACGGGCGTGCCTTGTCGTACTGCTTGTGTAGGTGCGCAAGAATGTCGTGGGTTTCCGTCAGCACGGTGTCGCCGTCTTTCAGGACCGGAACATAATATTGGCCCGACACCTCGAACACTTGTTTGCGCATCGGACGAATATCCGGAACCACCACGTCTTCGTAGGAGAGCTTCAATTCATCCAGGCGATCTCGAACGATCGCACAATCCGGACACCATGTCACATGATACAGGGTCAGGGCCATGAGTACCTATGGGGAAAAAGGTTGAGTAGGCATCCGCAAAGAAACTGAGTGTGCTGCAGCGGTCATCAGGTTACCATCATCAGGGGATGTGTGGCGCGAGGGCACAGGGTGCCATGATCGCATCGACCATCCCATGGATGATTTTCTTGTTGGCCGGGCAGAGGGTCGCGAGAATCCCGCCGAGCTCGGCCTTGTCGCCGACGACGAAATAGTAGGGGGACAAGCGGACTCTCCCGGACATCGGCACTACCGTGTCGCTTCGCTCATCGAAATAAGACCGCTCGAACAGACGACCCTTGTGGAATTCCTGCAGCACGTAGGGTGTCGTCGGGAACGCGTGGAGCGCTTGCTCCAATGCCGCGGCCCATTCGACCTGTGACAGATCGTGCCCGATGAACACGCCCCGGCTGCCCCAGGCCAGCTCAGAGAATCCTGACGGTTTGAGCACCAGCTGGCGTTCCTTTTGGGTGGTCTGGGCTAAGCGCCGGAAGTCGGATACCGCGCGCCCACTGATCGTGAGATGCGGGATGACCGCGGAAGGAGGCACCGGTTGCGGGTCGAGGATCCAGGTTCTCGGCAGCACTCGTCGCAAGTTAATGGCGGTTTCGGGCCTCAACGTCTGCTCCCAGAACGGAGCCAGTTCCGGATGATGAAACAGGCCGAACGCGAGCTTTTCTTCAAGCGCGGGTTTGAAGGGCGGTGTGACCGTGATCTGCCCCTTCTTGGCCGCGTACATCACGAGCTCTGCCTTGGGGATGTTCTTCAAGTCGAACAGCTCGAAAAAACGGTAGAGCAATCCGATCGGCCGTGGTCCGGTTTCTTCCTGGAGAAACAGGCCGTCTTCCGTGAAATGAATCGCTCGGGGCTCGACGCAGAAAGCCTGGCACCCGAGCTCGCGCAATCGTTGGGCCATCCATTCCATCTCTGCCCGGTATTCCTTGGCCTCATCAGAGACGACAATCGCCAGGCACCCGTCCTGGTCACCTTGCTGGGCGCGCAGCATGGCGGCGAATCCTTGCAACATCCCGTCACGCCCTGCGATCAGCGGAGAACGTTCAGGCGGGAGCCCAGGGGCCTGCTGTTCGCTGGTGAGCTGATCATCATAGGCGCGGGTCAAGCAACCAGTCAGGCCGATCCCGCCCGGTACCGAATCGAGCTCTGTAATCACCATGCCGTCGGTGGTTGGAATGACATCGGGCCGGATGATGCCGGGAATGAGGTTGCGGAAACGGTTCATACGACTAAAGGTGATCAGCGATTCCGGCTTGCCCTGATCCAGATAGGCCGCCACCCAGGCCGGCTGGGTTCCGCGCGTGCTGTCCTGATACAGACGGTTCAGGGCACGGTAGAATGAGAGGAGGTCCTGCCCGAGGTGCTGAAAAAATGTGACGTCCGATGAGGAGAGCGGAAAGGGCGTCGGCGTCAGGCGGAATCGTGGCCCTTGAATTGGGGCGTCGCTTGCTGCCGCACCGTCGCCGGTTTCGTTCGTGCCGTAGACTCCGGCGCGGACGAGAGCATCACGGATTGCGAGACAACGTCGGCGGGCTTCGTCGGAGTTCAATGGCTCACGTGAATGTTGTGCCAGTGCCAATGCAATATCCTCGATACTCGCAGCGCAGTCGCATGCCTCGCACTCGCGTTTGGATTCGAGGTGAGCAAATCGTACCATGGCCTCTCGCATCGGTACAAGTCAGCGAGTTCCCGGAGGGGTTCGGCTGCAGACCATTGGATCCGTCCACTAGTAGGACGCTCTGTTTGTTAGTGTTACAATGCGATCACAGTTCATGACGAGTCCATTGCTGCCAATTCTCCCGACGAATCCTTCGCGGCTTGTGGGCGATGCGCTCCCGCAGATCGTGCCGAGTTCCGCCTGTTTCCGTTGCGATGTTTGTTGCCGGTTTCCGGAGCGGGACAGTTTCCTGCGGCCCTTCTTTACGGCCGATGAAATCAGCACCGCGACCGCGGCTGGTCTTGTCCCGGAATTGTTCTCAGACCCGGATGGGAGCCAAATCGATC
>JACOEF010000769.1 GCA_024998705.1 Nitrospira sp. | reverse complement strand
TCGGTCAGCCAGAAGGCCGGGTGGATCAGCCCGGTTCCCGGCGGCGTCGGGCCGATGACGATTGCGATGTTGCTCGACAATACGGTTGAATCTGCTAAGAGAATGGCAGGGATGAAATAGGGGCGATCGAGACACTCGCGTTGCTCGCGGATCGGGCACGGTCAGACTGTGCCTGATCGATGCGCGAGGTCGAGATGTCCCACCATTTCTATTTCGAGCTATTGTGAGGTAGGGAGCGGGGATGGGCGGGAAGGACAGGGGGATTATACAACATGCGGGGGAGATGTAGATGAGCCGAGAGCCGCGGCGACTCAAAGACGTATTGGCCCAGGGGCAATTTGCCGTCACGGTGGAATATAACCCGCCGAAAGGCACGAACCTGACCCATGTGGTTGAGAGTGCCAAGTCGCTCGTCGGGCGTGTGCATGGGGTGAATGTCACCGACAATACGGCGGCGATCGTACGAGCCGGGTCGTTGCCGGTCTGCCGTGTGTTGTATGAGCTGGGGCATGACCCGGTCATGCAGCTGACCTGCCGGGATCGCAATCGTATCGCCATGCAGTCCGATCTTATGGGTGCGCACATCCTGGGCATCCGGAATATCCTGTGTCTGACCGGGGACTATCCCACCGTAGGCGACCATAAAGAAGCGAAGCCGGTGTACGACTTGGACTCCGTTCAAGTCATGCAACTGGTAACGGGCTTGAACAACGGGAAGGACTATGCGGGCAATAAGCTTGACGGGTCCACCGCCTTTACAATCGGTGGGGCCGTGACTCCTGAAGCCGATCCGCTCGGCCCGATGTTGGTCAAATTTGAGGTCAAGGTGCGGGCCGGCGCCGAGTTCTTTCAAACCCAGGCGGTGTATCAGCCTGAACAGTTCAAAACGTTCATGCAGGCGGTGCGTCCGTTCAAAGTGAAAGTGCTCGCCGGAATTCTGTTGCTGCGCAGTGCCAAGATGGCGGAATTCATGAACGCCAACATTCCAGGCGTCTGTGTGCCGCAGGACATGATCGATGAAATGCGCGCCGCGGGCGACAAGCGCGCGCTCGATGTCGGAGTTGAGATCGCCGTGCGCACCATCAAAGCGGTGCGGCCTTACTGCGACGGTGTGCACATTATGGCGATTAAATCGACGGAACGGCTGCCGGAAATTCTCACGAAAGCAGAGTTGGGGTAATGACTGTCCCTGACTTGCAGAAGTGCAAGCGCGACGGGCGGAAGATCACGGTCGTCACCGCATACGATGCGCTGTTTGCACGCATTGTCGAGCAGGCGGGCATCGACGTGATTCTGGTGGGTGATTCCCTGGGTGTGGTGGTACAGGGCAAGTCGAATACCCTCTCGGTCACAATGGAGGAGATGCTGTACCATACCAAGCTGGTGGTCGGAGCCACTCAGCGGTCGTTGGTGATCGGCGATATGCCGTTCCTGTCCTACCAGGTCGACCAGGAGGATGCGCTTCGAAACGCCGGCCGGTTCATTCAGGCCGGAGCCCACGCC
>JACOEF010000768.1 GCA_024998705.1 Nitrospira sp. | reverse complement strand
CCTGCATCGGATCCATCGTAGTCGGAGTGATCTTCTGCTGAATGACCATGGTGGCGCCCATGACGATCGGGAGCACGTAGTAGGGATCCTGCACGGACAGGTCTTGAATCCAGAGCATGAACGGGGCCTGCCGAAGATCGATCGTCATATACAGAATATTAAACAGCGCCACAAAGACGGGCATCTGCAGCACCATCGGCAAGCAGCCGCCGACCGGATTCACCCGATGATCTTTATAGAGCTTGATCAGTTCTTTGTTCAGCCGCTCACGATCGTCTTTGAACTTTGTCTGCAGGGCCAGCACTTTCGGCTGAATGACCTGCATCTGCTTCATGGACTTATAGCTTTTGTACTGCAACGGCACGAACATCAGCTTGATCAACATGGTCAAGAGAATGATCGTGATCCCATAGTTGTGCGTAAATTCGTGGAGGAATCGCAGGACATAGAATATCGGCTTGGCAACCGCCTTGACCAACCCCCAACTCCCGAAGACAAACCAGCCGAAATCGATCGTGTCTTCCAACCCGACATTTAAGCGCTTCAGCGTGTCGTACTCTTTGGGTCCGGCATAGAGTTGCATCGCCATAGACGACCCGTTCCCGGGTGTGGCAAAGCGGACCCCGGCCGACACCAGCTTGTCCCCTTCCTTCTTCGCGAGGGCAGCGGCAGCCTTCTGCGGCATCAACACACTCAAGAAATATTTGTCCTGTATGGCAGACCACTTCACATCGCCTTTGCGCTCCGCCTCGCCGTCCGGCGTTTCCTTCAACACCTTGTCGTCGACCAATGACGCCGAACCCATGAGCCCGATGAATCCTTCACCCCACTCCACAATGCCGAAATTCGTACCCAGGGTGACGTCCACCGGAGTCGTCAGCCCTTGCGTACGGATCGCAATATCCACCAAGTAGGACCCATGGTGAAAGGTCAATTCCTTTTCAACGTCAACATTCTTCTGGGCGTCGTGGTACCGGAAGGTGAGATGACCGACAGGATGCGCACTATCGAGATGCGTGAGGTCTTGGGTCACCTGATAGAGGGCAGATCCAAGGTCGCTGGTCACGGCCTGATCACTGGTCACCAGGCTCAGCGGTCCTTTGAACCGTCCTCCGCTATATACCAACTGCACAGGAGCCGAGCCCTGTTCGACAGCCGCGCTGTACCGCTTCAATTCCCAGGATTTGAGCACCGCGCCGCGATTGCTGAATTTCGCACGAAAGAGCTCCGTGTCGACCTCTATCGTTTGCTCCTCACTTGCGACTGCGGTCCCATTGCCGGAAGTAGCGGACGCGACGTTCAAGGAAGAGACCGGCGCAGAACTCCCGGACTTCGTGGAATCTCCCGTTGTACCGGCAGGGGCATCGGTGATGGTGGCCGGATTTGGGTTCGTGGCCATCTGCACCGGCTCCGGGGGAGGCAGCAGGCCCATGCCCTTCAGCAGGTAGTCGTAACCGATAATCACGGCCAGGGACACGATGAGGAAAATGATGACGCGTTTTTCCATGGAATTTATGTAGAGAACAGAAGCCGAAAAGTTATTGTCACGAGGGTTACCGTACCGGGTCTACTCCGCCGGGATGGAAGGGATGACATTTCAGCAAGCGCCGACCCGCCATAAACAGCCCCTTGAGAACACCATACCGCTCGATGGCCTCCTGAGCATACACGGAGCACGTGGGATAAAACCGGCACGCAGGCCCGAGCAATGGGGACAGACAGGCACGATAGGCCATCAATAGGATGATGCAGAGCCGTCTCAGGGCGAGGGTTCCCCAAAACGGGCCAGCCGCTGTCTTTGTAATGTGCCTCGCCATACGTTCTGCAGCTCCGCAAACGACAGATTCAGGCACTCTCGTTTCGGGAACACCAGAAATGCATGACCTGGAACTAATGCCGGCCGCACCGCGCGGCCCAATTCCCGAAACAGGCGCTTGGCCCGATTCCGACGCACCGCTGTCCCGAACCGGCGCCCGATCACGATCCCCACCATCGCATCCTGGGACAGGCCCGGACAAATCTGGAGATTAAAGAGTCCTGTTGAAACCCGTCGGCCGCTTTTCTTGATGTGCTGGATGTCCCGGCTACGCTTCAAGAAAAACGGAGCAGCCTTTTGCCCTGCCGACATAACACACCTGCCTGTGGGTCACCAGTCCGGACCAGGCCTCAAAGGCCAGAGGCCACCTGCCGAGACTGTGCATCGCCGGATTTTTACTACGACCAGGCCAAGATGACAGGACCCACCCCAGGTGTACCATCCACCACCTGGATGTTGCCTACTTGCAGATTGCCTAGCGGCAGGAAAGAATCAGACGG
>JACOEF010000317.1 GCA_024998705.1 Nitrospira sp. | reverse complement strand
GTAGAACGAGGGCATCTCGGCGGTTTCTCCGCCGATGAGGGCGCAACCGGCTTGGCGACAGCCGTCGGAAATTCCCCGCACCACGGCTTCAGCTGTCTTGATCGAGAGTTTGCCGGTGGCGAAGTAATCCAGAAAAAAGAGCGGCTCTGCGCCACTCACGGCAATATCGTTGACGCACATCGCCACCAGGTCGATCCCGACCGTGTCGTGTTTGTCCATGAGGAACGCAATTTTGAGTTTGGTCCCGACGCCGTCGGTTCCCGACACGAGCACCGGATCCTGATAACGATTCGCCTGGAATCGGAACAGGCCGCCGAAACCGCCCAGATCGGTCATCACTTCAGGACGAAAGGTCGCCCGCACATGCGGCTTGATCCGCTCGACGAATTCATCGCCGGCATCGATATCGACTCCGGCATCACGATAGGTAGTCATAGGGGCCGCATCTTAACGAGCTGACGATAGCGGGTCAACAATTAGTCTCACGCGTTCACACCCTTCCTGCGACTCTCAATGGTCAAACTACAGGGGCTACTCAAACGGGTCATCCAGCAAGGCCGCAGGCGAGAACGAACCGGAGACGTACCCTCTGGGGTACGTTGAGGATCGGTTCGAGCCGAGAACGATGTTGGGGACCTGCTTCAGCAGCCCGGCTACATCTCGGGGCGCATCTCCACATCCAGCAACTTAATCTTGCGATGCAAGTGGCTGCGCTCGATCTGCAGGTCTTCGGCCGTGCGGGAAATGTTCCAATGATGTTCGCGCAACTTGCGGGCGATAAATTCTTTCTCGAACGCATTACGGGCATCGCGGAGCGAGTCGTAATGCCTCGTCAAGAGGGAATTGGACGCCTGCAGCCCAACCGGCTGTTGCGAGGTGGCCAACTGAGGGCGAACCTGCAACGCCACCGAGGCGTGCGAGGCCTCAATCACCGGCCCCGGCACCATGATCATCAGCCGCTCGATCAAGTTACGCAATTCGCGGATGTTGCCCGGCCATTCGTACTGCATGAACACATCCATGGCTTCGGGAGCCACCTGCTTGATCTTCAAACCCTGCTCTTCGGCATGCACCTGCAGGAAATGTTTCACGAGCAAGGGAATGTCCTCACGGCGATCCCGCAGCGTCGGCACCACGATTGGCACCACATTGAGCCGATAGAACAGGTCTTCCCTGAACGCACCTTTTTCGATTTCCTTCAGCAGATCCTTGTTCGACGCGGCCAAGACCCGTACATCCACCTTGATCAGCTTGGTCCCGCCGACCCGCGTAAACTGCTGCTCTTGCAACGCCCGCAAGACCTTGGCCTGGGTACTCAGGCTCATATCCGCGATTTCATCCAGAAACAGTGTCCCACCGTCGGCCTGCTCGAACTGGCCCCGTTTCATCGTCGTCGCGCCGCTGAAGGAACCGCGCTCGTGCCCGAACAATTCGCTCTCGATCAACGTTTCAGGAATCGCAGCGCAGTTGACCGCCACAAACGGACGGGTTGCCCTCGCGCTGTGCTGATGGATGGCCCTGGCGACCAATTCTTTACCGGTGCCGTTTTCGCCGCCGATCAAGACCCGACTGTTGGTGGGCCCCGCCGTTTCAATAATCTGCTTGAGCTGCCGCATGGCCGGTGACTGCCCGACCAGCTCGAACTTCCGCTCCACCTTCGTGCGTAGCGTCCGATTCTCCTGCTCAAGCCGGTGTTGATCCAGGGCATGTTTCACCCGCAGCGTCACGTTTTCGAGCGACAGCGGCTTCTCGATGTAATCGTATGCCCCCAGCTTGATCGCCTTCACCGCCGTCTCGATCGACCCGTGCCCGGACATCATCATGACCTGCGTCTGAGGCACCAGTTCCCGCAACCGCCGGAGCGTTTCCAACCCATCCATGTCGGGCATCCAAATATCCAGCATCATCAGTTCGGGGGGGCTCACCGCGCACAGCTTGAGCGCATCGATGCCGCTCTTGGCCACGCTCACTTCGTAGCCTTCATCCTCCAAGATACTGCTCAAGGAGTTCAGGATGGAGACTTCATCATCGACAATCAGAATTGAAGCAGACATGTTTTCCCCACACTACGCGTCGGCGGGCCCCGCTCACACCGGCAACTCGAACGTAAACAAAGCCCCCTTGGGCGGATGGTTTCCGGCATGAATCTGGCCGTCATGATCGGTCACAATCCGCCGCACGATCGCTAACCCCAGCCCGGTCCCCGTTTTCTTCCGTGAAAAATAGGGCACGAACAATTTCTCCTGATCCTCCGGCGCGATACCAATGCCTTCATCCGCCACGGTGACGACCGCACGACGCTGCTTCGTATCATAGCGGGTCTGGATCCACAGATGCCCCTTGTGGTTCATCGCGTGAATCCCGTTATCGCACAAATTGACCACAGCACGCTTGATCTGTTCGCGATCGAAATTAAACGGCGGCAGGTCCGGATCCAGCGTCACCACGCATTCCACTTCGCGATGCGCACTCTCATACAGCGCGACCACTTCTTTCACCACATCATCCAGCGAGTTCATCGTCATATGCGGGGCCGGCATCCGGGCAAACTTGGAGAACTCGTCCAGCATTTGCTTGAGGCTGCCGACCTCATTGATGATCACTTGCGTGGACTCATCGCAGATCCGATCGAAATCCGGAGCCTTATCCTGAAACTTTTTTCGCAGCCGCTGCGCCGACAGCTGAATAGGTGTCAGCGGATTTTTGATCTCATGGGCAATCCGCTGCGCAACCTCCCGCCAGGCCGCCGCCTTCTGCGCCTTGATCAATTCCGAGAGGTCTTCGAAAATCAGCACGAAACCCAGGTCCTTGTTCGACTCATCCTTCATGCGGGAACACTGCACACCGATGGTCAGAAACCGCCCCTGCAGATCCAGTTGTCCTTCGAGCGCAATATTGTCTCGCTGGTCGACCAGCATTCGGTCGTACACCGATTGAAACAGGTCCAGCTTGTACTCCTTAAACACCTCGTTGGCCGGCCGGCCGCGAAACCGGTCGGCCCACAGCCCCAACATCCGCTCCGCAGAAGGATTGAAGGTGGTAATGATCCCCTGCCGGTCGATGGAAAACAGCCCCGCAGCGATCGTATCGACTACCGTTTCAATGTAGGCGCGCCGACGGTCCAACTCGAGGTTGGATTGCCGAAGCGAGACGTTGGCTTCTTCGACCTTCGTCTTGCTGCTCTGGAGGTCGGCGGTCATACGATTGAAGGATTCGACCAGGGTGCCGATCTCGTCCGTCGCCTTGGCTTCGATGCGCACCGAGAGATCCCCCTGCGCAATCGCTTCCGTCGCCTCGGCCAACCGCTGAATCGGCACGGTAATGCCGCGCGCTACATAAAACCCGAACCAGGTGGCGCTGAAGAGAATCATCACCGTGATGACCGCCACCAGCAGATAGGCGCCTGCCTTGATGGGGTTCTTCATCGCCTTCATTTGTTTGTATTCGGTATACTGACGCCCGATGCTCTCCATCTTACCGAGCAACGACTCCGGCACGTAGGCATCGACCACCACCACCCCGTCGATTTCTCCACGGCGAATGCTGGAGGCGATCGGGACGCCGGCCCTCACCAACCGTCCCGTCTGCGCTTCCTGAACGGACGTCAGTTCCTGCTTGCCGTTGATGACCTGCAGCACCAGTTGGCCGATCGGCAGATCGAGCACCGCCACCGGCACTTCGGGATCCAACGATTTGGTCAACGTTTCCATCTTCGAGGAAAAGACCTCGATCCCGGCCGTGGCATATTCCGCGCGCTTTCGGGCGATCGCCGCAACCAGCAAATCCCTCTGCTCGGGCGACAGCAACTCCTCGCGGAAAATCTCATGGCTGATGGCGCGTGCGCTGTTGATCGCCAGGGACACATGCCCGGCATGGTGCATGCGCGCGACTTCATAGGAGTCCTTCATCACATGCTCGATCTGGTCGTTGAACCAGACATCGACCGCCTTGTTGACCAGGCCGCTGCGACCAGGGCCAGGAGGACGGTGGGAATCAGGGAAAAACCGATGAAGGCGGCAACCAACTTCGCACGGAACCCCGACCCCACGAGCCGATGTCGCCGTTCGAAGTAGGCTTTAATGAGATTACGCGAGAGCAGCAGCGTGAGCACGACAAAGCCGATCAAGTCGAGATTGACCAGCAACAGCACAAAGGCATACCCGGTACTGGGGAGAAAAGAATCCGACTCCTCCCCCACCGGGACCGCCATTTGAGCGTAATAAAAGGTGAGGGCCAGGCAAGGCAGGAGTAAGATCAGGACGATCCACACCGGGCGGACATGTCGTTTGCGCCGCTCACTCTCGATCGAGGCGGGCGTCGATGGCTCTTGCTCGCGGAGCACACCCGGGGGTATGAGCTTCGTCATATCCGTTGATTCAGGCATTCTCGATACTCCGACTCACACCCGGCCCACTCGATCCTGCCTCACTATAACGAATTCACGTGGGAGTCTCAAAAGAAGGCGCGCAGACCCCGCCCCTCGCTTCATCGACCAACAGTCGGGAACAGAGACATTGAGGGAGACAGTGTCACCCCGAAGAAGGACCGACACCGCGGAGCAGGACGGCACGCAGAATGGATTCACGAGGCTACGGAGTATGAATCGTCGATTTCCCTGAGGTCAAACTGACGAATTTCATCCTCAGCGCGTAGAGCATGTCCTTCATGACAACCTGCTCATCCGAGGTGAGGTTGCCCCGCGTCTTCTCTTCAAGCATGGACAACAAATC
>JACOEF010000387.1 GCA_024998705.1 Nitrospira sp. | reverse complement strand
GTGGTCAGTGTCAGAAGGGCAGTATGGAGCGACATGCGTCTCATGGGCGTTCTCCCGGTTTCTGCGAGGTCCCGTTCGGTGCGGAAGTCGGCGGTGGGGGCGTGCCGCCGGGAACGCGACGCTCGAATTTCTGTTGGGATAGTTTCGCGTCAGGCAAATTAAACGTCGACGCCTGGACCGGCATGCCTTCCAGGAGGCGCCGTTTACCGACGGCAACAACCTCTTCGTGGCCCTGCAGCCCGGAGGTGATTTCGATCCATCGACCGTCGCTGATGCCGGTCTGCACCGGGACCGATTTGGCTTTGCCCTCTTCAATGACGAACACCGATTTGCCTTTGGGTGTGCTGATGACCGCCTGTGGCGGAACGACCAGGGCCTGGGGAATGTCCCGCAACCCGAGTGCTACTTCGGCGAAGGTTCCAGGACGGAGCGCATGGTCTGCATTGGGCAGATCGACCTCAATCAGGAGGCTTCGCGTCGCAGGATCAAGTGCCAGCGTGGAGCGCGTAACCACGCCACTGAATGTGCGGTTGGGCAGCTCGGTAACCTTCACGGTTGCGCTGGTTGTGCCGGGTACGATCCAGGGGCTGTCGTCCTGCGGGACGTTCGCATAGATGCGGACCGTATTGAGGTCCATGATCGTAAACAATGGAATGGCGTTGGTGGCCGACGAGGTGGCGATCTGAATCAGCGAGCCAGGGTCGGCAAATCGCGCCGTGACGACGCCGTCATAGGGCGCGCGGACTTTGGTGTAGTCCCGCATGGCGACACGCTGTTCCATGAGATGCTTGGCCCCTTGATAGGAGGCTTCCGCCACGTCCACGTCTTGCTTCGCGATGACGTCCGGTGATTCCTTCCACACCTTGGCGAGTCGCTCGTAGGTCAATTGCTTAATTTTGTAATCCGACACCGCCTGCTGGTACTGCTCTTCGACTTCCGGGGCGTCGATCACGGCGACGACTTCGTTCTTTTTCACGGCATCGCCCTTGTCGGGGCCGATCCATTTCAAATAGCCGGAGACTTTGGCGTAGAGCGTGGTCTGATAGAGCGGCGAGACATTGGCCGGGAGCCTGATCGTATAGACCAGGTCTCGACGGGTCGGTTTCGTGACCTGCACATCGACCGGCGTCGAATCCAAGTCTGAGGGAGTCGGGCCGGCCGACTGGTCCGATTGCGCCGTCGCAGCCGGTTTTGCTGGAGCCGAGGGGGCAGACGGTTCGTCACTCGGCCAAAAGAGATAGCCGCCGATCGCCAGGAGCAGGAGCATACCAGTCCCAATCCAGAGAGGCGTACGGTTGGAGCGCTGGACGAGAGGGGGTGGAACAACCTGTTCGGTCATTAAATTTCCTCCAGAGTCGCGGGTGCGGTCGAAGACACAGGGGGACGTTCCCGGCGAACCAACACCAAGGAGTGCATGACCGGGACGACCAAGAGGGTCATGATGGTGCTGACCGCCAAGCCGCCGACCACCGCGCGGGCCAGGGGCACCATGGTTTCATTGCCTTCGCCGAAACCGAGGGCCAGCGGCAAGAGGCCAAGAATCGTTGCGAGGGCCGTAATGAGAATCGGCCGGATGCGCCGCCGCCCGGCTTCCAGTACGGCCTGTTCGGCGGTTGATCCGTGGCGGACCATACGATTGGCAAAATCGACGAGCAGAATACTGTTCGAAACCACGATGCCCATCATCATCAACGTGCCGATCATGGATTCAACATTGACCGAGGTATTCGTGAGGTGCAGGGTCAGCACCGTGCCGATCCATCCGAGCGGCACGGCCACAAGGATGATGAGGGGATCGATGAACGAACGGAACAATGCCACCATCACGAGATAGATCAGCAGCACGGCGAGGGGGAGGGCCAGGGCGAAGTTCTGGATCGCGCCGCGCATGTTCGCGACTTCGCCGCGCAATTGGACGGTCACATCCTTCGGTAAGGGCACACCGGCCAGCACTTTCTCGATATCCTTCGCCACGCGGCCGAGGTCGTTTCCCACCGGCGTCACCAGCACGTTGATTAATCGCGAGAGGTCATAGTGATCTACCGAATCGGGACCGGTCTTGAATTTTAGAGTGGCCACATCCCGCAGCATGACGGGCGGCCCGCGCCGGTCGTCTCCCGAGGCGTAGTACCCGCTTGCCATCTCCATCTGCCGCCCGGCAAACGGCGTGTTCTGCAGTGCTAACGTGGAGCCTTGCATGCCGCCTCCCGTGAGGCTGGCGGTCGGCAGGAGTGGTGTGCGTGCACCGATAATCGGGATGTTGAGCAGGTTTTCTGTGGTGGTGAGCGACTGCTCCGGATACTGCGCCAGCAGGAAATAGCCGTTGGCGGTCTTGGGATCCAACCAGTAATTCGGGGAGAGGGCGAGGTTGGAGCTGATGCCGGTGACCACGTCGACCACGACACGGTTCTGGTTGATGCCATAGTAGGCGGCTTTGGTACGATCCACATCGATATGCAGTTCGGGATAACTCTTGCCCTGCTTGATCCGCACATCGACCGTATTAGGCACCTGTGCGATCCGTTGCTGGATTTGTTCCGCCACCGGCCTTACGATGTCGAGGTTGGGACCCTTGACCTGGATGTCGATGGGGGCTTTGAGGCCGAAGTTCAACACATCGCTGATGATGCCGCCGGTTTGAAAGGCGATTTCGACGCCCGGCAACGAGGCCTTGAACTGCTTGCGCAGGTCCG
>JACOEF010000767.1 GCA_024998705.1 Nitrospira sp. | reverse complement strand
GGAAGGAGGTCAGAATTCCGAGCAATGCCTGGCCGGCAAATCGTCCGAGGGGAAATTGAAGCCGGTACCGCTCGAAGACGGCGCGCGCCGCACGCATGTCGTTATGGTCCAGATAACTGTTGCCGAGCCCCATCAACGCGTCTTCGTGAAAGGCTTCGGATTTGGCATCTCGCACGACTGATTGAAACAGTCGCGCCGATTCGATGGAAAAACCCAACCGTCGATGAGCCTCAGCCACTTTGAGCAGAAGCTCCGTTCCCACGTACAGTCGATCGGCAAACGGGCCATTGCGGTGAAAGAGGTCGATCACCTCAAAATCATCCCCTACGTTGAGCGCGGCTTCGAGTCGGGGGCGAACAAATCTCACCAGCTGCTCCCCTCCTCTCTCGGGCCAGGGATCATTCTCGAATTTTCCTGCGCGCTGGACCACCTGTTCATAGGCCTTCAACGCATCTTCTTGCTTCCCCGCCCGCTCCAGCGTTTCTCCGAGATGAAACAGGGCCTCGCTCCCGACTACCGAGTCTTCATATTGCTTGGCGCTGTCTTCAAATAACTTGCGCGGGCTGAGCATCTCCCCAGGCTTTAACGGCACATTCGCAACATTGGCCGCGATGGTCTGCCGGAGGTTGATCTCCTCGCCTTCAGGCACGAGGTGCTCCTGTGCGTCGGCGAACCGCAGCCTGGCCGTGGCCGCAACCGGCGAATCCGGATACTGCGTGAGGAGCGCCGCATAGAAGATGCTCGCATCTTCCCAACGTCCCGCCTCCTTGTAACTGTCGGCCAGGTGCAACAACACAAGGGGATTCTCCGGCCGTGCGGGGTACAGGTTGTAGAAATGGAGGAGTTGTTCCCGCATCACCGGGCCCCGTTGCCCTTCACCCGCGGTATCGGCATATCGCAATAAGGCATAGGGATCGGCTCGGAGCGAGGGGGCCCAACGCTTGCTGATACTTTCATAGAGCGCGTCAGCATCCTTGATTCGTCCCGATCGATAGAGGCTATGGGCTTGCCCCAGCGACGCGGAGACCAAGAGCGTCGGATCCGTGGTGCGCTTCAGGACATGATCAAAGGTCTGCACGCTGTCTTTCCAACTTTTAATGCCACGCTGCACATAACCGAGTCCGAGCATCGCGCGATTGGCATCATAGGAATCACGCTCAGAGAGGCTGAGGGCATGCTGATAGGCGATCTGCGCCTCTTGATACCAGCCTGCGATCCGATAGGTATCGCCGATTCGCCACGCGGCTCGCTTGGCGTTGGTCGACTGGGGATCCTCGCGCATCAAGGTCTTATACTGATCGATAATCTCTAACGGCCGGACTTCCTCAGTGCTGCCTTTTAAGAGGCTTTCCGTCAAAAGGCCTGAATCGACGAGCGAAGGGGCGAGTCCGGATGTTCTCGACGCATGTCGGTGAAGTGACGCAGCGCGTCGAGATACTGTCCTTGATTGTAAAGTGCCACTCCCCGCTCAAACCGGCTCCAGTCCGGACTCTTGGAAAGCCGCTCAAACCGTGGCCCTGGATCGGGCAAAACCGCCCGGACCAAGTCAGAGGGCTCAGGCATCATGGGGGGCAACTCTTGTCGCATCGTCGAAGGCCCACCACCCGCAAGCAGCGGTGGAGTCCCCAGGAGAAACAGCATTCCCAGGAAGCATGCCAGGCGCAGGCAGTTTCGGACGGACGGTTGTGTCGGAGAGTGGAGTTGCACAGGGGGGTATTCAGCAAGTCCCGTGCCCCTTGGGGAATCACTCAAATGACGGCGTCACCTGATGATTTTGTGAAACGAAGGGGATGAAGCGCGGGGCCTTGTCAGAAACCCCGACAGCCATATACGAAGGCCGGTCAAGAAATTGACGTGGGATCAGATGTAGAGGTGTTGATGAGGGTTAGTTTTGAATCGAATAGCCGTGAGTTTTTGGGTCAAATCCTTTGCGTTTGAGCTTTTCCACCAGCGTAGTTCGATTCACCTGCAGGAGCTGCGCAGCGCGACTGGTGATACCATTGGCTTTACGCAGTGCTTCTCCGATGAGCCGGTTTTCATAATGCTCCAGCTCCTTGGTCAGATTGATTCCATCTTCGGAGAAGCGAATAAACTGCTCAGGTGCCTCGGCTGCCTTCCCGGCCGTCATCTTCATCGACCGCTCCGGCAAATCGCTCAGCGTGATCATGCCTCGTTTCTTCAACACACAGAGGCGTTCGATCATATTTTCAAGTTCACGGATATTCCCCGGCCACTCTTCCTCTGTCATGCGG
>JACOEF010000056.1 GCA_024998705.1 Nitrospira sp. | reverse complement strand
CAGGGCGGCCTCACGGTGGCGGCCGAGGATCTGGCGGTGGACGACGAAGCCGGCCTCGCGACGCCGATTGCCTATGAGACGTTGTTGCTGGATCCGACACGGCCGCCGGAACGACCGAAACCGGGGTATGTGCTCTCGGCGGCGGTGTTGGCCCGCGTCGCCCCCTTCGGCGCCGCCGGTCAGGCCCCGGCACGGAAACGGCGGCGAGGGAACACAGTCGCACTGGTGGAACGGTGACGAGGATACCTCGATGAACAAAAAACTCGATCCCGGACTGCGATCGAAACTCCGCGCCAAGCAGGCCGCAGGTCCCGCAGCCACGGCCGCACCAAAACCACGCTCCCGCGCCAAGGGTGATACAAAGAGTGATCAGGTGGGCGTCATTGTCGCCTTCACCGGCGATGTAGCGGATCTGACCGCCTGTGGCTTCGTGCAGCGCACGATCGTCCGTCATCCTCGCAAGGGCTACAGCGTCGCCACCGGCACCATCACCTTCGACCGCCTTGACGATCTCGCAGCGATCCCCCACGTCACGACCGTGGAAGGGCCGCGCCGCATGCATCGCGAACTCAACTTCAGCTTGAAGGAAATTCGCGCCACCGCCGTGCACACCGGCCCCCTCTCACGAAAGGGAAAGGGCGTGGTCGTCGGCATCATCGACAGCGGCATCGATTGGCGGCACGGCTCGTTCGTCGATGCGAACGGTAACTCGAGGATTCTCGCGATCTGGGATCAAATGTTGCCCTTCCGGGCAGGCGACACGAGGGGACCCAACAATATCGGTGTCGTCTACAATCAAGACCAACTTACTCGAGCGCTGAAGGGCCAGGTCAGGGTACGCACCAAAGATGTCGATGCAAGCAACCACCGGGAGGGCCACGGCACCCATGTCGCGGGCATCGCCGCAGGCAACGGCAGACCTCCCACCTGTTGCCACGTCAGCCAAACCTATGTGGGCGTAGCACCGGAGGCCGAACTCATCGTCGTTCGCTACGACTATACCGACGACGAGGAGATCGGCGAAAATCAACACCTCATCGAAGCCGTTGATTTCATCTTCGGTTTTCTCGAAAGCATCGACAGACCGAAAGTCATCAACATCAGCCAGGGCGACAACTTGGGACCTCATGACGGCACAAACGCCGTCGAGCTGGCGATCGACGCCCACGTCGAAACAGGTGACTTCCTGCACCATCCTCAGATCGTCGTCAAATCGGCCGGTAACGAAGGCGGCATGCTGCGCCACGTGCAAGGGCGCGTGCCGGGGAACGGCAATCTGGACATTGAATTCGAGATGCCGAAAGGACGGCGGTCCGACGCGCTGCTGGATCTCTGGTACGACCGGGCCGGTACGCTCAACCTGACCGTGACCGCGCCAGGCGGCGTCGCCACCGGCGTCGTCAACCATGGCACCGACCTTCCGGCCAATGCCGCCGCGCCGCCGTTTGTTGCCAATCCCACAGCCCGTGCCAACCGGCAAACCCACGTCGCTGTGGATGGCACCATCAACGGGGAACATGACCGCAACAATAACTTTCGGATCACAGTGGAGCGTCCTCGTCGTGGCACCATCCTCGACGGCTCGTGGAAACTGACCCTCGCCAACCCGAATGCCGGGGCCGTCGATTTTCATTGCTGGATCGAGCGCGGCTCGAATACGCCCTGGTTCCTTCCGCCGAAAACCCCTGACGACGGCAAGGTGCGGGCGAGCCTCGACGCAACCCTCAGCATTCCCGGCACTGCATCCCAAGTCATTACCGTTGCCAACCACGCCTCGCGCACGAGCCGCTGCGATTGCTGGCCCTCGACCGGGATCTTCTCATCTTCCAGCCGATGCCCCGTCGCGAGGGGCGCCGCGACCAACCGCAAGCCGGACATCGCCGCGCCGGGGTTGGAGATCACGTCCGCCAAAGCCGATGCCGCCAACTTACGCGGGCGCTGTTGCGACTGCTGCCCCGATGCCTGTTGTTGCCTCTATGAAGACCTGACCGGCACCAGCATGGCGGCCCCCCATGTGGCCGGCGCCATTGCACTGCTGTTGGAAGAAAATCCCCGTCTGACGAGGGCCGACATCGTCCGCCACCTGCAAGCGACGGCGCGAGACCAGCCGGCCGGTGGATGGGACGCAACCTGGGGAGGCGGCAAACTCAACATTCAAGCCGCCATCGATGCCGTGCGTGCGGCAGCCGCCGGGGGCGGCGGGGTCGGAGGCGGTGGAGGAGGCGGCATACCTCGGATCCATCCGCCGTCCGGTTTGGATGCGTCATTCCAGCGTGACCCAAAGGCTTCGGCCTTCACCGAGACCCCGGCGCCATTCACCTCTTGGCTCCGCACGCTCCGCGAGCGGCTCCAGGACTATCCGGAAGGCGAACACGTCGCCGCCGCTATCAGCCGACACTTCAGTGAAGCCCGGCGTCTGATCAATAGCAACCGACGCATTGCGACCATGTGGCATCGCGCAGCGGGCCCGGCGCTTCTACGGCGACTGCTGCATGGCCCGAGCGCCGGTGACGGTCCCCTGCCGATCGCGAGAGAATCGGCCTCTCGATACCTCGACCGATGCCTGGACCTGCTGGCCCAACAGGGTAGCCCGAGATTGCGGCAAAGCCTCGGCCGGTACCAGTCGTTTGTGTCCATGCTGCTGACGGAGAGGATCACGGCCACAATTGAATCACGGACCATGTCGCAACCATGAGTACAGCCGTCGGGTCGCTCGAACAATTGGCCGGTGAACTCGCGCGGGTGTTCGAACCGCTGGTGCAGCGCGCCGAAACCGGAACGCTGGACGACCTGCTGCCTTGGTTGGGCCTGCGCGTCTTCGAGATGGAGCCGGACACGACCGCGCTGACTGACGCGCTGACCGCCACCGCCGCAGCAGCCGCCGAACTCGACTCTCTCATCAACGACTTGGCCCAAGCCGTGACACAGGACGATCGCGCGGCCATCGCCTCTACCATCGCCGCCTTGCTGCAACAATTGCGCGCCACGCTCCAGGGCATCGAGGGAATGGTGCGGGCCCTCCGCACGCCCGGCAACGACGCTGCCCTCTCGCCTCAACACAAGACGGAACTCGCCGCCTTCGCTCAACTGTTCCCGGAGCGGCTCCTGCACCGTCTCGTGGCCGACTACCTCGAAGTCCGCTTTCCTCAGGTGGCGCTGTTCCTGCTCGGCACCGGCGCGATCGAGGTCGTCGACGAGCCAGGCCTGCCGGAGGGATCGCTTCAAGGTCCCTACGTCCGGAAAACCCTGCATCTCAATCGCCTGCTGCAGCTCTTCACGGACCCGGCGGGATTGTTGCGTGAAGTCTATGGCTGGGGCGCGCCCTCTTTTGACGGCCTGACTCTGTTCAGGATGTTGCAGAGGTTGCTGAGCGAGAAATTTGGCATCCCCGCTGAAATCCTGCACCCGGCTGGTGAGCCGGCGCTGTTGGAAGCCTTCGGATTCAACGCAGAGGTCAACCCGACGTTCTCGCCTCCCGGCCTCGATGTCACGTTGCGCGCACCGACCTCGATCGAGCGCAGCGACAGCATCACCGAGAGCGCGTGGCAAGTGACCTTCGATACGGTGGTCCGCGTCAGCAGTGATCTGACGGCCTCCATTCGTCCGCCATTGGATCTTGATTTCCATTTGCCCACTGGAGCCGCGATGGACGTAACCGTGGGGGCGCAGTTCGCCCGTACGGGCGATGCCGACCCCTTTGTCGTAATCGGCTCGGCGGAAGGCTCTCGTTTGGCCATGCAGAGTATTCGGTCTTCCGTGAAACTGGACCTGCATGTCGACTCGGCTGCACCGGCCCGTGCCACGGTGAACCCGGCGATTGCCTTCGCTGTAGAACGCGGCGAGGTGGTGATTGATTTCTCCAAAGCTGATGGTTTTCTCGCGCAGGTTTTCCCAAAGGATGGTCTTGCCGTTCCTTTCGATCTGGCCGGTG
>JACOEF010000505.1 GCA_024998705.1 Nitrospira sp. | reverse complement strand
GAAGAGGTTCGTCGTCATCCGGATGTGGCAGTGGTGGGCAGTAAACTGCTGTTCGAAGACGGGTCGATCCAACATGCAGGTGTGGCATTCTCACGCGAATGTTTGATGCCCTACCACATGTATCGTGGCGGTCGCGCCGAGTCGGCCTGTGTGAACAGGCGGCGCGAATTGCAGTGTGTCACCGCCGCCTGCATGCTCGTGCGCCGTCTCTCCTTTGAGCAGGTGGATGGATTCGACGAGGGCTATCGAAACGGATTTGAAGATGTCGATCTCTGTCTCAAGATACGAAAGCAAGACAGGAAGATCGTCTATCAACCGAACAGTGTACTGTATCACCTGGAGAGCAAGACGCCGGGCAGAAAAACACATGAGCAAGACAACGGCCGCCGCCTCCGGGAGCGCTGGGGTGCCTGTTGGTGGCTGTCGGACGAAGATCTTCTACACTTTGAAGACGGATATGCGCTGCACACGCATGTCCACGACGGTATGTTGAGCTACCGGCTTCAGCCGATTGCCGATGTGGCCGTTCAGGCTGAACGAGCTATCTTGTCACAAGCGCAGTATGCGGCTCAACGGCGCGATTTCGATTCCGTCGCTGCTTGTTTGGCTCGTGTCGAGGAGTGGCCCGCCGATCCCTGGATCTTGCGTTGGGGCGCGCTTATCTCTCTTGAACTTTCACAACCCAAACTGACGATTCTATTCTGGCGGCGCATCCTCACCCTAGAGGAAGATTCCCCTACCCGCGTCGGGCTGGCAAGACAGGCACTGGAATCAGGCGCATTGGATGAGGCAGACCTCCATCTGACGGCCTTGTTGAAGCATGATCCTTCACACGGCGAAGGCTGGCTGTTGCGTGGAATCGTGGCCATGCAACACACCGATTATGCGGAAGCCGAGCATGCCTTTGAACAAGCCAGGGTCTCCGGTGGTGATCCACGCAAAGCCACCTTGGGTATCGTGATGGCTGCGATGGGTAACAACCGGGCCGAGGCAGCCTGGTCGCAATTGATGAGCCTGTGCGCCAACGAACCGGATGACGAAGAATGTATGCATTGGATGCTCCGATGCGGAACGGCGCTTGAACGGTGGGATGTGGTCCGTTCTCGCCTGGCCACGTTTCTCGCTCGCAATCCCGGTAACGTCGCCATGCGTTTTGCGTTGGCGGGAGTCTTGTTGCGATCCGGACGGCGAGGAGACGCGCAGCGCGAATATGATCGCCTGCTTGTTTTGGCTCCCACATTCGAAGGAATGGACGAACTTGCGAAGCAACTGGCTGAACCTGAGTGTCGTGTGGTTCCCAACCATGCTGCATGACTCGACAGCAGACTGCCGCGCATTACTCATCCAGCTCGCCAGATTGGGCGATCTGGTGCAGTCGCTTCCCGCGATCGAGGCGCTCCAGGCCGGACATCAGAAGACGTCCTTTGATGTGCTCTGCGCAGCCCCCTTGGCGGCGGTCCTTAGCGGAGCGCGGAACATCGGTCGTGTCATCCCCTGGGATGGTGCACAATGGCGCTCCTGGGCCGACCAATGGGCGGACAATCCTCGAGACATCCTACGTGCCGTGCAGACGTATCTCGCGTCCCTTGGCGAGAGCGCATACGATCAGCTGTATCCCTTGAATCAACATAGCCGGAGCCACCTGCTCACGCAGCTCTTTGCCACGGACCGTACACGAACTGAGCATGAGGGGCACTCCGCTGTCTACATGCGTCCCTGGGCCGAGTATCTCCGGCAGATCGCTCAGGATCGTGGGGATAATCGGGTCCATCTGGCCGATGCCTGGTGCGGCATGAGTGGGGTCAAACCACAAGGCCAGGCGCCGCGATGTTCCCCTCCGGCAGTCGCTCTCCCCGGAGACCTGGCTCCGATCGGTGAGCGCCCAGGCCTTTGGATCGGGCTCGTCACGGGGGCAGGGGAGGCGGATCGTTGCATTGCGCCGTCCACATGGGGGCAGTGGATTCGCGCCGTTTTGTCATACGCGGACGAAGCCCAGGTGGTGTTGGTCGGAAGCGGCCACGAACGTGAAACCGGCCAGGCCATTCTCCAATCACTTCCAACGTTACTTCAAGGCCGCGTGTGGGATGCCACGGGCCGTACCAACGTGGGGCAATTGATGCAGCTCTTGCACCGATGTCGATGGGTCATCGGGGCCGACACGGGCCCACTTCATTTGGGCACGCTGATGGGATGCCAAGCTCTGGGCTTCTATTTTTCCCGCGCCCGAGTGCATGAGACCGGACCCTATGGAGAAGGGCACTGGGTGTATCAACATGCCACGCAGGCTCAGCCCGAGAGCTGGCCGATTCAGGAAAGTGTCGCATTGATGTGCGAAGGCCGGCGGCAACCCGCTCTCGGATGGACCCTCTGGAGGAATCGCATGGATCATTGGGGAACGATGTTTGAGGACGCCCTCGGGCAGCAGGCAGACGGAGACTCACGCGCGGCAGTGTGGCGACGCCTCACTCCATCACTGTGCGAATCGGTGGCCGCATGAGCATCTTTCACGACAACCTCAATCGGCTGGCTAGGCGAGATCAGCCGCTCGCCGAGGCAGTGAAGGCGTCTGTCGGGGGAGTGCTCGCAGTCGAATCGGCCCGGAGCGGAGTTCCTTCCGCACGCCGTTCAGGCCGGTGGGTTCACAGTGCGTATGATCCACTGCGCGAAGCGGAAACCTGGGCCCAGACTCAGGCGTCGGCCTGCAGGGAAGGTGAAACCGTCGTCGTCGCCGGAGTCGGACTGCTGTACCACGTCGAGGCACTTCGGAAACAACTCTCATCCGATATCGTTGTGGCGGTGGTGATTTCCGACCTCGATGAATTTCATGACGTGCTCGTGGCGCGGTCGCTTGACGCATGGAGTGACCACATTCTCTGGCTGACCGGAACACCGGTTCACATCGCTGAAACATTGAGCCGGACGGGTCGTCCCGTACGCTGCCTCTCCTATACTCCGGCGGCACAGGCCGATTCGAGCTTTCACCGCGCTTTCGAAGAGGCCTTGCGTCGCGGCATTGCCAGTCAGGCGGGGGGCCAGCTCACAATCGCGCTGGTCGGACCGATTTACGGAGGATCGCTCCCGATTGCGCGGTATGTAAAACGGGCGCTGGAAACGCTCGGCCACAAGGTGCAGTGGATCGATCACAGCGTACACGCATCAAGTTATGAGGTGATGGGGGCGCTGAAGGATGTCCGCAACCGTCAAATGATGCAAGGTCGTTTGGCCGAAGTGTTGAGCCAATGGACCGTGGCTTCTCTGGCGGAGTCGCCTCCCGACCTCGTGTTATCCCTGGCGCAGGCCCCGTTGACGTTGCCCGTCCTCGAACATCTCCGCAAGAAGAAGTTTCTGACAGCGATGTGGTTCGTGGAGAATTATCGCCACCTCACCTATTGGCAACAGATGGCGCCCGGGTATGAATACTGGTTTGTGTTTCAACAGGGAGCCTGTCTGGACGCCGTCCGCCAGGCCGGCGCACGCCAGGTCAGTTTCCTTCCTATGGCCGCCGATCCTGAGCTGCATCGCCCGTTGGAGCTATCGCCGGAAGAGCGAACGATGTATGGCGCGGATGTCTCCTTCGTCGGCGCAGGTTATGCGAATCGCCGGCATCTCTTTCCGGCGCTTCTTGGCCATCCCTGGACCTTCAAGATCTGGGGCAATGAGTGGGAGGGAGCCGAGGATCTCCGGTCCGTTGTGCAACGCAATGGTGCGCGGATCGACACGGACACCTGTATGAAGGTGTTCAATGCGACTACCCTCAATCTCAACCTCCATTCGACGACCGGCGCAGGGCTTGATCCACTGGCGGATTTTGTGAACCCTCGCACCGTTGAGCTGGCTGCCTGTGGCGCATTTCAGTTGGTGGATCATCGATCCCAATTACCGGATTTCTTCACCGAGCAGGAGATGATATCATTTCGGGACTTCGGTAACGTTCCCGGATTGGTGGAGCAGTGGCTGGGAGATGCGGCGGCTCGACAAGCCATAGCCGCTGCCGCCCGCACACGCGTGTTAAACGCCCATACCTATGTGCATCGGATGCGAGACCTGTTGGCGCAGATCGGATTGTCACAGCCGGATAGAGTCGGGGCTGTGCTCCGAGGCGATCGACAAAAGGAAACATTGCTGACGCGTTGCGCCGGTGACGCTCCGCTCGTAGGGCTGCTGAAGGCGTTTCCCGCCGGACAGCGGGTCGAGTTAAAGGATGTGGCGGCACACATTCGCCGTAAGGGCCCGACGGCCACACTGAAACGCGAAGAACTGATGCTCTTAATGTTGGATGAATACCGCAGCGAAACGCGGGACTTATTATGAGCAAGCGTGTCCTTCTGATCAACATCACCCGCATGGGCGATCTCGTGCAGATGGGCACGTTGCTGCAACGGTTACAGCACGAATGGCCTGGCGCTGCTGTCGATCTGGTCGTGGATACACGGTTTGCTCCGATCGCGAAATTGCTGCCGCACCTCCGCCATATCATCGATTACGACTTTCATCGCCTCGTCGACGAGAGTCGCGCGCAAGTGCAGGATGTGGTGACCCTCTACCGCGATATGACCGAGTGGGCGGCGCCGTTGCTGGAGTCCGGATATAACCGGGTCGTCAACCTGACGTTCAATCGACGGAGCGGGCTGTTGGCCTCCTACGTCGGGGCCAAAGACATTCGCGGTATTTCAGCCCCAAAGGACGGCGATGTCACCATTCATAATCCCTGGATGGCGTACCTCACGGATGTGCACAATCAGCGTCGGTTCAATCACTTTAATCTGGTGGATATTTACGCGCTAGGCGGGAGCGGGACCGGACCGGTTGCGCCGTTGACGCTCAACATCCCTGCGAACACCGCGCAATGGGCGCGTGAATTTCTCGCCTCACAGGGTGGGCAGCAGCTACCCTGGATGGCGGTTCAGGTCGGCGCCAGTGATCCGATGAAAGCCTGGCGGCCAGAATTATTCGGGCAGACTTTGGCCGCTCTCAGCCGGCAGACACAGGTCGGCTATGTGTTGATCGGAACGGAAGCGGAACGAAAGGCGATTGACGCCGCACAAATCGCGTTTCGGCAGGCGGGTGGCTGCGCCCCCCTGTGCAACGCCGTCGGGCGTACGACGTTACCGCAACTCGCAGCCGTGCTTGCACAATGCCGACTGTTGTTGACCAACGACACCGGCCCCATGCATCTGGCCGTCGGCGTCGGCATCCCGGTTGTGGACCTCTCCGTCGGGCATGTCGATTTTCGCGAGACCGGCCCCTACGGCCCCGGTCATTGGATGGTGCAACCGGAGATGAGCTGCGCCCCTTGTGGTTTTGATGAGGTCTGTTTACACCACGCCTGCAAGGATCGGCTTGTACCGGAGCAAATCGCGATGCTGTGCCTGCACGTGCTCACCGGCGCTGAATTTCCTGCACGAACGCCCGGGATCAGAATCTACCGATCCCGAGTCGATGAGGACGGTTTGGGAGGGACAGAACTCTATGCCGGCCGGGAGGATGCACTGGTCAGATGGTACGGCCGTTTCTGGCGTCGGTTCTGGTTCGAACAGTTTACCGGCCGGCCAAGTCTGGTGCCGATGGATCCAGAACCTTCCCCCGATCGGGTGGAAGTCCTCGCCCTGTTAGAGCATCTCATTCCGCTCGCAACCAAGCTTGTCTCACAGGCCGAAGAGTTGGTTCGCCTGACAGCGAAACAGCCGTTGCCGATTCAACGCATACAAGAGTTGCATCAGCATGAAAACAGGGCACGACAGGCTCTCGTCGCGCTCAGTCTGCAGTCTCCGGCAACCGCATCCCTGGCCGTGGCTCTGGTGAGGGATACGCACAATGACGATGGGCAGGGGCTCACTGATATGGCGCAATCCCGTCTGGCCTCCTATCGGCGCTGGCAGAAACGGCTGCTGCTGGTCGCATCCAGTTTCCGTTCATTCAACAACCCACAGGGAGTCGTCGTTTCAACACAAGGACGGCCTCTTTCCATGGTCCGGTCGGCGTAACAACAGTAGCGGACCCGTGCCGAACTTTTCTAAAGGAGTCTGATCATGCATATCACCCTTGACGGCGAACAATTGCAGGTCCCGGATGACGCCTCTCTGCTGAACGCGCTGGCCGTTCTGAGCGACGAGGCACATGCTCGGCACCGCATTGTGACATCTCTGACGGTGGGAGGAACATCCGTCAGCGACCGTGATTTGACGTCTACGTTTCTCAATCAGCCGGCCCATGCCGCGGGTGCGATACAGGCAGTGTCTCAGTCGTTGCACACCATCATCACCGATGCGAAGCAGGCGATCACCCGTTTTGCGACTCAACTACGGGTCGACGGACAGGGCTTGGTTAGTCCGTTGCGCTCCGGGATCGGCCAGGTGACTAGCATCGATGCCTGGCTCGGGCGTCTGGCCGACTACACCGAGATGTTGGAAGCCGGGCATGCCCAGGGGGTCGAGGGGCTCAGTTCGGCCTCGTTACTGCCGTGGATCCAGGAACTCTTAGGTGCGCGAACCAACGCGGACTCCATCCGTGTCGCCGATCTCCTGGAATATGAGTTATTGCCCCGGCTGGCCGACGCCAGTATCGCTGCTTAGTGTTCATTCGTGTCGGATATGGTTCACCAACAAGCAATGCCTCCCGTTGCAGATATTTCCTGTTCATCTTGAAGTACTTAAGTCTTCCCGATGGGTTGCCGATAAGGGCACATCAATAGGGTAACAAGGTGCAGGAGGGATGGGCGCTCATTCTTCCGAAACCTGGTTCCCACCTCGTTGGCACGGACGCCGGCGATCTCGGTAGTAGTGAGACAGCTTCAGGAGGAAGTACGTCATGGCATTAGTAGTCAATACCAACGTTGCGTCTCTGGCAGCCCAGCGGAACCTTGCGATCAACCAAGCCCAATTGGGCCGTTCAGTTGAACGGTTGTCGTCGGGCTTGCGGATCACCCGTGCGGCGGATGACGCCGCCGGATTGGGCGTGTCCGAAACCTTGCGGGCGCAGATCCGCAGTATCAATCAGGCGAATCGAAATGCCGGAGACGGTATCAGCTTGACACAGGTGGCCGACGGTGCTGCGGCAACGATCGGAAGCTTGCTGTCTCGTATGCGCGAGCTGGCGACGCAATCCGCCAGCGGAACCCTCGGAACGACCGAGCGGTCGTATCTGGATCAGGAATTTGTGTCGTTGCGTTCGGAAATCGACCGCATTGCCACGACGACGGAATATAACGGTCAGCCGCTTCTGAGTGGAGCCAGCAACACCTTTGAAGTCTTTATCGGCTTCAAGAGTGGATCGGGCAATTCGTTGAATGTGGCATTGGCCGATCTCGACGTCGCGGCGGTCGGATTGACCGGTGCGAGTGTGTCGACGGCGGTCGCGGCTCAAAGCATGCTCGCGAATATCGACAGCGCGATCAGCGCGGTGGCTACCGCCCGCGCGAATTACGGGTCGATTCAAAGCCGGTTCGAAGTCGCGATCCAGAACTTGACGGTCACGGCTGAGAACTTTACCGCGGCGGAATCTCGGATTCGAGACGCGGACATTGCCCAGGAAACATCTGTGTTCACGAAGAACCAGATCCTCACCCAATCCGGCATCGCGATTTTGGCGCAGGCCAATTCGCTGCCACAGCAAGCGTTGGCGCTGCTGCGAGGATAAGGTCACAGCCGGCGGGTAGCCCTTCCCTTTGGGGAGGGCTACCCACGGATTGAGCCTAGGAGGGCAATATGGTTCACGAGGTTTCGAATCACAAGGACCTTCCCGCAACGGCTGTCCATGCGAGGCAGAACGGGCCTGAACACCCCGTTGAACGGAAAGTGGAGGCCAAATCCCCTGAGCCCCAGCCCGTGTCGGCAGAGGACAAAGAGAAGGATCTGAAACAGGCGCTGTCCCGCGTGCGGGAGGTGTTTCAGAAAGCAGACTCCAGACTGGAGTTTACTGTCGATCCGGATCTTGATCGGGTGGTCGTGAAGGTGATGGACGGGGAATCAGGTACAGTAATCCGCCAGATTCCGCAGCAGGAAGTCATCGATCTTGCGAAACGGCTGGAAACGCCGACGGGGCTACTCCTGCATCACAAGGTGTGACGGACTTCACGACATGAAAGGGATGTCATGGCGATTAGTTTCGGCGGGTTAGG
>JACOEF010000766.1 GCA_024998705.1 Nitrospira sp. | reverse complement strand
GGCTGTTCCAGTCTCCCAGATGTATACAGTGACCAAGTACGTGTTGACCCAGAAGCTTCGGGGGGTCAAACGGTATCCGCTCGTGCTCATGCTCGAGCCCCTGTTTCGTTGCAACCTCGCGTGTGCGGGGTGCGGCAAGATCCAATATCCGGATCATGTCCTGGACAAGCGGTTGACCCCGGCGCAATGTTGGGCTGCGGCCGACGAATGCGCGGCGCCCATCATCAGTATTCCGGGCGGTGAGCCGCTGATCCATCCCGAGATGCCCGAGATCGTGCGGGGACTCGTGGAGCGTCAGAGATATGTGTATCTCTGCACGAATGCCATTTTGATGGAACGGAAACTAGACGAATATCCTCCGTCAAAATTTTTGACGTTCAGTGTGCACATGGACGGCTTGCGAGACGAGCACGACCTGGCAGTTTGTCGTGACGGGGTGTACGACGTGGCGGTCAAGGCCATCAAGGCGGCGCTCAAGCGCGGCCATCGCGTTACGACCAACACGACCCTGTTCGACGATGCCAATCCCGAGCGCGTCCGGAAGTTCTTCGATGAAATGATGGGGTTGGGCGTCGAAGGAATGATGATCTCGCCGGGATATAGTTATCAGAAAGCCCCGGATCAACAGCATTTCCTTAAGCGCAGTCGCACGACCGAATTGTTTTCCAAGATTCTGAGCAATCGGAAACGGGGCTGGCAGTTTAACCAATCGCCCCTGTTTCTGGAGTTCCTCATGGGCAAGCGTGAGTATCAATGCACGCCTTGGGGGAACCCTACGTATAACGTGTTTGGCTGGCAGCGGCCCTGCTATTTGCTCCAAGAGGGCTACGCATCAAGCTTTCGAGAGCTGATGGAACAGACGGATTGGGATTCTTATGGCACCGGGCGCAACGAAAAGTGTGCGGATTGTATGGTGCACTGCGGGTATGAGGCCTCAGCGGTGGAGGATACATTTGGATCCTTCTCCGGCTTTACCAAAACCGTGAAGATTACCCTGCTCCCGAATGCACGTTAGCCGGGGCCTGGACAAGTGTGATTTCTGCAGTCGTGAAGCGGTTCGGCCGCTGAGCCGGCCGAACGCTTCACGCATTACCCTCTAGACGATACGAGACACCTATGACCGACGCAAAGCACCATGCGCCGGAGGCCGGCAGCCTTGAAGGCCGGACCTTTCGGCCGAGTTCCTTTCCGGAGTTGAGAGAAGCGATCGAACTGGCATTTGATTATCGGGGAGATATCACGGTTGAGCTCAAGTCGGGGGAGCGTGTGACGGGGTATCTCTGCAATCGCACCGCGACGGGTGAGCAGCCCACCTTGGAGCTTTTCCCGGCGACGAGCAGCGGGACGCTGACGATTCCGTTTTCTGAGGTGGTGGCGATTGCCTTTACCGGCGAAGACACCGCCACGGGGAAATCCTGGGAAGCATGGATCACGAAGAAGGAATCCGAGCGTCAAAAAGAAATCGATCGAGTGACGGCAGACGCCAAGTCGCGCGGCCATCTGTGAGCAGCTGCGTCCGCGCAGCCTGATCGAGGTCCGGTGTGTGGTGTGTCGCCGCTCCTTCCGCGCCAGTGGCCGCAATCGTTCGGTTCTTGCCCACAATGTCTACCACGTATTTCCTCGTTGCTCCCTCCGTTTGACTCCATCCATTTGTTGACAAAGAGGGGGGGCTATGCTAGAAGAATCGGCCTCAAATTTGGCTCTGGTTCGTGCCGATGGGGCCTCTCGCGGCAAGTCTTCGGACGGGATGTTTGTGAGGCCGAAAACCAGTCCGGCACGGATCACACGTATGCGATGGCGGAGAGTGATTAGTAGAAAAGCCGCCTATCATGGCGCTCTGGTTTTGTGGCTGATCGCAGCGTGGTGTGTGCCCTCGGATGTGTTCGCGAGTCATGCCGCCGACCATCGCTATACGGTCGAAGGGTTTGTGTGCGGCAAAGATGGCCGCCCCGGCGCCAATATCGAGGTGCTGGTCAAGGATACGCGGATCACGGTCGGTCAGACTGTGACCACTGATGGTGACGGGTACTATAAAGTCACCCTGCATCTTCATAACGATAATGTCGGCGACCCGCTGTTGGTTGAAGCTGGTGGGGAGCAAAAGAATTATAAGATCCAGTTCGATCCAAACGATCTGGAGACGGAACGCAAGCTTCGGGTTGATTTTGGAAGTGGGTGTGAGCGCGACCTTGGTCCTCCGCAGTGGTTGTTGTATGGGCTGGGGGTCGCGGCTGTTGCT
>JACOEF010000554.1 GCA_024998705.1 Nitrospira sp. | reverse complement strand
TACGTCAGTCCGGTGTGCGAGGAGGTGCGGGTATCCAAGCGCCCTGTAACCTTGACTGTTTGGCCCTTCGTCAGGGAGGGGAGCTGGTGGTCGAGGGTGGGGTTCCAGATGCAAACGGAGAGAAACAGTGGTGGAGTGTGTCCAGGACGAGTTGTCTGAATAGGCCGGTCGATCGCGACGCGGAGATTGGTCACTCGGCGTGCGCCGACTGTGGCGTGCACGGGAGTGGTCGCGACACGGCCAACGAGTTCGACGTGAGCATAGGTCATGAAAAGACTCCTTCACATGGTTGAGCGGAGGAATGTGCACTGCCGGATCACTAAGGGCGAGACTAGGCTGCAGGCATGTGGGAGGCCTCGCGGTTGGCTGGGAGTTGCCCGTAGGCCATGGCGATGTGTTTGAGCGCGGACTCTGTCAGCCCATAGTCCGCGGCGAGGATGCGACAGCCAGCCTCCTTGTTGCGAAAGCGTTTCAGACTGTGTCCGAAGAAGCGAATCAATGGTAGCAGGAGTTGATCGGTTGGGAAGAACAACCCGGGTTCCGGATGCGCTAAGCGTTCGTTGCTGGCGTTGGGATCGCCGGCCAGGATGGCGAGGTCCTCTTGTGGAAGCCCATGGAGCCAGCTTGTGATGGCCTGCGCGTCGGTCGGAGAGAGGTGGTGTGGGGTGGACGTGAGGATACGCCCGGCCGCAACCC
>JACOEF010000765.1 GCA_024998705.1 Nitrospira sp. | reverse complement strand
TACGAAGTTTGCTCATTGTTAACCTCACCACCTGTTCTCCCAGGTTGTTTGTAAGATTCAGGATTAGTCCCATGTCCGAGGATAGTATCCCGTGTGCCAATATTCGAACAAGATCACCTTCCAAATTTCATCGGTGGTCAGGTGCTGTTCCCATGGTGGCATGACTGACGCCCAAGGGAATCCTTCGTTCGGCAAGCCAATTCCGCCCTTAGCTACACGCCAGAAAATGAAGGTTTCCTGCAACTGGGCAATCGTTCCCGGATCCGTGAAGTTAGCGGGAATTGGATTGAACGCAAAGGCATGCAAACCGCGGCCGTTCAGGTTGTCACCGTGACAGAAGTGGCAATTCTGGAAGAATATTTCACCACCCTCGCGCACGTACTTCAGATAACCTTCAGCTTTATCATCCCAAGGGTTGGCATTCGGGGCCATTAATCTGCCCATGCCCTGCTCAACGATCAGCTTATTACTGTAGGCCTGATCATACTTGCCTTCGAGATTCACACGGAACGGATTCTGCGATGTTTGCAAGGTATAGGTCTTACCGTGCACCTTCGTGCTGGCGGGCGGTGCCGGATGTACCGTCCGAAGCTCAATCGGCTCATCCACACTCGGCTTCATGGTCATGAATGAGAATCCGCCGATAAGGATCGGCAACAGAATGAGATACATCGTTCTGAGCGCCTTGTGGAATCCAGTATTGGCATCCAGAACATTGAGGATAGGCTGACGAAACTTCTTCCAGTCCTCTTCATTCGCTGAAACCCACATAAATACCGCAACGAATGACACTGTTCCATACATCGCACGCACGCTGAACGGAATTGGCGGATAGATACGAAACTTCAGATAGGCCTGGATAAATGCCCAAAACAACACCCCCTGCCAGAACCGAGGGAAGGCCATTCCCATTGAATTGGCTAGATAGCTCAGGCCGGTAAAACCAGCCACAAATAGAGCTAACTCACTCAATACCTGCATGGGCATATAGCCCTCAACGAGCCTGACGGTATTCGAGGGAATCACTCCGAAGATCATGCCGATCAACATGAGCAGTCCCAGGACTCCGAGCAGTGCCCCGACTGACATTAATGCTTTCATGTCCTCATCTCCCTTTCTTCCGCAGTAGCAACCAGATACCGATCGCAGTTAGGAGGCCTTAGGAGGCTCTTTCCCTTCCTGAACCTGCGAAAGGTAATCTACAAGTTTCTTGAGCGCACCGGCACTAAGCTTTTGGCCGAACACCTTTGGCATAGTGTTATCCGGGAAACCCTTCACCACGTAGGCACTCGGCTCGACAATGGATTCCATGATGTAATCAGGGACGCTCTTGGCCTTCCCCTTATAATCCTTGTCCTTGATGCGCAAGGGAGCGTTCGTTCCCTCACCCAGTTTCGGCCCGATCGTGCCCGTCGCCCCGGCGATACCAGGGATGGTATGGCAGGCCACGCACTGACCTTTGGCAAAAATCTGATCAACGGGCTCGGTCCCATCCGCCATCAACGCACTGGCGCCAGCTTTTGCATCACCCTCGGCCTGCTGCTTCGGACGGTCGGCCTCAGGAATAAACTTCTCATACGACTTCACGATTTCGTCGAAGGATGGTGCCTCACGGCCCTCTCGGACATAGAGCCACGTATCGACAGCCGCCAATTCCGCAAGGGACAATGAAATCGGTGGCTTGTGAATCGATGGCATTGGGCTCACTTTGTCATTGGTGCCCTTCACACCGTAGCCAGCAACCACAAAACAGCTCGGGCACGCATGTGATTCTGCAATATATTCTTGGCCATTCTCCGCCGTCCCTGACCCTGGGAAGGCTTCCTTCTGATCAGAATCACGAGCCGCAGCATTACCCTTGTGATAGCGAGGATCATCAATCTGGGTACCTGCACGCTCCGGAAGTCCGTCCAGGTTTGGCGCGCGCTCACCTAACATGCCCTTGTGGAACGCGTGACAGAGGGGACACTGCCCCTTGCCGATAGCCCCCTGCCCCTTATTCTGCCCGACTCCGCCAAAGATAATTTTTTCACCCTCGTCGGCGAGCTCCGTCTGCGGCATGTTGCTGAAATCTTTCTTTTCTTCCACAGGCGGGAAACCGCCCTCTACTTGAGGCAACCAGTTCCCATATCCAGAAAGTGCAGCCGCGATAAAAAACATGAAGCCGCCGATCTTCAGCAAGGCACTGATGTTAGTGAAATACAGCGCCATCATGAAGGTCATCGACGTGATCAAGACCAGCGAAACCGGTAACAATCTCGATTCTTCAAAGAAATTCATCTTGTAATTGGCGATGGCCATGAAAAGAAGTATCGCGCCAAT
>JACOEF010000210.1 GCA_024998705.1 Nitrospira sp. | reverse complement strand
TACTGTGAATATTCTTGTCGTCTTCAGACATTGATTACACCTTTGCTGGAAAGTGAGATAGCCACCTGCAAACGGAAGTCAACGGGGAATAGAAAGAAAACATCGACTTTTCATGTTCCTAGAGGTTTGAGGCGAGAGGTAATGCCAACTCGCGGTGGGCCAGGCCTACGTCAGGCGGTTTCGATGGTACAAGAGGTCCAAACCTTCGAGTGTCAGGAAGGGGAGGACTTCTCGGATCGTTTCGGTTTCCTGTGCAATGACGGTCGCAAGCCCTCCGGTGGCGATGACGGTGGATGTCCGTCCGAGCTCCCGCTCCATGCGCCGGACGATGCCGTCGACCAAGCCGACATAGCCGAAGAGGAGACCGCTTTGAATGCCGCTGATCGTATCGGTCCCGATGACGGTCTTGGGACGGATGATTTCCACCTTGGGAAGCTTGGCGGTCCTGGAAAACAGGGCATCGGCTGAAATCCCAAGACCCGGCGCGATGACGCCGCCGAGATACTCGGCGGATTTGGTCACGGCGCAGAAGGTCGTGGCGGTGCCGAAATCGACGATAATGAGATCGGACCGGTACCGCGCATAGGCGGCAGCAGCGTTGACGATGCGGTCACTGCCGATTTCCTTCGGGTTCGCATACCGCAACGTGAGTCCGGAGTCGGTCTCCGGTCCGACGATCACTGGAGTTTGGTGGAAATAGGTCTGCACGAGGGAATCGAAGGTGGCGGTAAGTGCGGGCACGACGCTGGAGAGGATACAGCCGGTGATCTGTCCCGGGCTGAAGCCGGCGTTGTCTAACAGATTGAGCAGGAGGATGCCGTATTCATTGTCAGTTCGCCGTGATTCGGTCGCCAGGCGCCAATGCCCGCGCAGGACAGAATCCTCGAACAGGCCCCACACCACGTTGGTATTCCCGATGTCGATGGTCAGCAGCATCGTGTCCCCACTCTACCCCAACAGGTGGCCAGATTTCATCCCCGCAAGTGGATGACTTCCCCGCTTCGGACTTCCAGGAGCCGGTGCGGCAGAGTGGGGGAGGGGTCGGAGGTGACGCGTAGACAGAGGCATCCATCGGGGCCGATCGACTCCGCGATCCCCTGGACGATCCCGTTTTCTTCCAGGCTCACACGGACAGTTTTGCCGAGTGTGGAGCAGCGCCGAGTGAATTCATTGATCATGCCGGATGGTCCGTCGTGGAACAACCGATCCATGCGTTCCTCGAGCCGGAGCAGGAGATCTGTCAGGATCGTCACGCGGTCGAGCTGACGGCCGGCTTCTACAGCCAGAGTGGTGACGCCGGCTCTGAGTTCCTCCGGAAAACTGTCGCTTGCCGCATTGATGTTTAATCCAATGCCGATGACGACCGCCAGAGTTTTACCAGCGGTGGTGGTTTGTTCGCAGAGGATGCCGCCGACTTTCCTGTCGCCGATCAGCAGATCGTTCGGCCACTTCACCGAGACGCCAAGTCCCGTGCAGCTGACCAGGCAAGCGGCCGCCGCGAGGGCGGAAAACAATGGGATCCAGGAGAGCCAGGGTCCTACGCGTTTGGCGCCCGGCTCAGGCACGACAATCACAGACATGTAGAGGTTGCCTTGAGGCGGAGAGTGCCAGGTGCGTCCACGGCGACCCCGACCGGCCGTCTGGCAGTCTGTCAGCACCACGGTTCCGTGTGGAGCCGCTGCGTCGGTCACTTCTTGCAGGTATGCCAATGCGTCTGCGTTGGTCGACGCGGTTGATGGGGCATATCGGAGCGATCGTCCGAAGGCTCGTGTCTGCAGGGAGGCTTGGAGGCGGTCAATGTCCAGCCGATCGGCCGGAGGCGGATCGTTACCGGGTTCGCCCACGGCTCCCTCGATAGCCGGTCAGGTCCATGCTGAGGTCGGCTGCTGGTGCGGAATGCGTCAGGGCGCCGACGGAAATGAAGTCCACGCCAGCTTGGGCCATGTCGGCGACGGTCTGTAGGGTGATGCCGCCCGAGACTTCGATCAGGGCGCGTTTCTTGATGAGGGCCACGGCTTTTTGCACGAGGGCCGGGGACATATTGTCGAGCAGAATAATGTCGGCTCGTCCGGCGAGCGCTTCCGTCACCTCCTGTAAACTCTTCGCTTCCACCTCGATGCGAAGGCCGTGTGGAGCCTCGGCGCGGGCCAACCGGCAGGCGCCGGCGACATTAATGCCGGTGGAGCGCAACAAGGCGAGATGATTGTCTTTGATCAGGATGCCGTCGCCCAGTGAAAAGCGATGGTTTCTTCCGCCGCCTAGATGCACCGCCCATTTTTCGAGCGCTCGCAGGCCCGGTATGGTCTTCCTGGTATCGAGAATGGTGGTCGACGAGTGTCGGACCGCGGCGCAAAACTTTGCGGTTAGTGTGGCGATGCCGGAAAGATGTTGGAGGAAATTGACGGCGACGCGTTCCGCCATCAACAACGACCGTACGTCGCCTTGTACGACGATGACTTCCTTGCCGGGCTTGACGGTGGTCCCGTCTTTGATGGTCTTGACGATGTGCAACGAGGGGTCCACGGCGAGGAAGACTTCCTGCGCGACGGCGACTCCGGCAACGGTCAGAGGCTGGTGCGCCACGATGGCGGCTCGGGCCTGAATCGCGCGGGGAAACAGCGCACTCGTGGTGACGTCGCCGTGGGCGAGATCTTCGTCGAGGGCCAGCCGGACCGCGTTGCGGATGGTCTGGGAGTTAGGAGCCCTCATTACGTTTCCGGTCCCAGGTGAAAACCTCTATATGGCCGAGTGCTTCCTGGAAGAGTTGAATCATTTGAGATTCGCGTTTGAGGCGTTCATGGTGTTCGCTCAGTACATCGGGCGGCGCCTTGGCGACGAAATCGGGCTTGCCCAGTCTCTGCTGTGTGCGTGCCACCTCTTTTTGAAGCAGCGTGATCTGCTTGAGGACATTGTCTTTGGCCTTCTGAAGATCCGCGTCCTCCATGGATGTTCTCACTTGGACTGAGTTGCCTGTCATGATCAAAAGGCCGCCGGGGCTACTGACTTCAAAAGTCTCTGCAATCCAAAGGTCTTCAACATTCTCCATGTACTCGATCAAAAATTTATGCTTCCTAAGCGCTGAACCAATTTTACTCGTTTTCCCGTGCGCCTTGAAATGGAGACGTTTGCCGGCGGGATAATTTAGGATGGCGCGCGCTTGATTCATCAGGGCTCGGCATTCCTCCAGCAGCGCGAATTCCTGCTCGACTTCCTGTGATTCCCAATCCGGTCTCGTGGTCGGGTAGGGTTTGCGGACAATGCTGGCCCCTTCGTGGGGCAGGGTTTGCCAGATCTCCTCCGAAATAAACGGCATGAAGGGATGTAGCAATCGCATCATGGTCTCGAAGGTTTCGGCAAGGGTCTGCCTTGTGGTCTTCGCCTGCTCGGACGCCTGATCCTTGAGCGCAGGCTTGATCATCTCTATGTACTTGTCGCAGTACTCATGCCAGATGAACTGGTACACGGCGCTTGAGGCGCGGTCGAATCGATACTGTTCCAATTCCTGTGTGACGGTGCCGATGGTGGCGTTCAGGCGACTGAGAATCCAGCGATCGGGAAACGACCGCTGCGCCGGCGGAACCTCGATCCGTTCGCCGTCCAGGTGCATCAGGAGAAATCGGGCGGCGTTCCAGATTTTGTTCGTAAAGTTCCGGTAGCCTTCAATCCGCTCTTCTGCCAGCTTGACGTCGCGTCCCGGGGAAGCCATTGCGGCCATGGTGAAACGCAAGGCGTCGGTTCCGAACTGTTCCATCACATGCAAAGGATCGATGACGTTGCCCTTGGACTTGCTCATCTTCTGGCCTTCGGCATCGCGGACCAGGGCGTGGATATACACGTCACGGAAGGGCACTTCGCCCATGAACTTCAGACCCATCATGATCATGCGCGCGACCCAGAAAAACAGAATGTCGAGGCCGGTGACCAGGGTCGAGGTGGGGTAGAAGGTCTTCAACTCCGGCGTCTGCTTCGGCCATCCTAAGGTAGAGAAGGGCCAGAGGGCGGAGGAGAACCAGGTGTCGAGCACGTCGGGGTCCTGCACCAATGCATCCGGGTGGCCCTTCGGACAGGTGGTCGGTTTCGTCTTTGCCACGATGACGGCTGCATCGGATGGGATCAGCGGCGCACCGTCGGATGAGCGTCGCAGGAACGGGCTTCCGTAACAGGTTTCGCAGTACCAGGCAGGAATCTGATGGCCCCACCAGATTTGCCGGGAGACGCACCAGTCTTTGATGTCTCGCATCCAGCCCAGATAGTTGTTCTTCCAGGCCTCGGGAATGATCCTGACCCGACCATCCTCGACCGCCTGAATCGCCGGTTCAGCGAGCGGCTTGATCTTGACGAACCATTGGTCCGACAACAGCGGTTCGACAACAGTCTTGCAGCGGTAACACTTGCCGAGCGCCATTTTGTGGGGCTCGGACTTTTCCAGCAAGCCGTGGTCCGTGAGCAGTTGTTCGATCTTGGGCCTGGCCTTGGCAACGGGAAGACCCTCGACGGCCTGCGCCACCCCGGACTCTGCCAGGGCGCCTTCCAGGCGAAGGTTGGCATGGATGTCCAGGATTTTGATGCGCCGGAGCCCATGGCGTTCTCCTGCTTCAAAGTCATTGAAGTCATGGGCGGGGGTGATCTTGACGGCGCCGGTGCCGAATTCACGGTCGACCAGGATCGAGTCCCCTACGATTGGAATCGCGCGTGTCGTCAGGGGGAGCTGAATTTGTTTGCCGATGAGGTGACGATACCGTTCATCCTCCGGGTGCACGGCCACGGCTGTGTCACCGAACAGTGTTTCAGGTCGTGTCGTCGCAACCAGCAGCACCTGGGTGGGATCGTCCACCAGGGCATAGCGAATCGTATAGAGTCTGCCGGTAATTTCTTCGTGCTCGACTTCGATGTCGGACAGGGCGGTCAAGCAGCGCGGGCACCAGTTGATCAGGCGCTCGCCGCGATAGAGCAACCCATCTGCATGCAGGCGCACGAAGACTTCGCGGACGGCTTCCGAGAGCCCCTCGTCCATGGTGAAGCGTTCACGCTCCCAATCGCAGGAGGCGCCAAGCCGTTTGAGCTGGGAGATAATCGTGCCGCCGGATTTTTCTTTCCACTGCCACACGCGTTTGAGAAACTCTTCCCGTCCGAGTGCTTCCCGCGTGGTGCC
>JACOEF010000764.1 GCA_024998705.1 Nitrospira sp. | reverse complement strand
GGCTGATATTTGTTGAAGGGCACACTTCAACCACGTCGAGAGACTACCGTGACACATTGTCTCGCTCCTCCGTGCTCAGTACCGGTATTAACACCTGATTAATAAACTGCACGTCGGTCTTCAACCATTTCTTCGAGCACTTCTGTGCTGTTAGCCACCACACCCCGGTCATATTTCGCATAGATCCACTGCGAACGAACCCTCGGCTGACAGCCAGCACTTCGTTGGTTCGGAGGTCAAGGATGATCAGTTCTCCTCCAGCTATTCCGAGCCTTCGATCGTGCGGCCGGCCCACCCCTCGCCAGGTGTAGCCGTAGCGGCTCTGGGACGAAGGAACCGTTACTTTTTCCACGACATAGGGCACCCGCACGAATCTGCCATTGATCGCGGTTTGGTAATCTTTTCCCGCATGCGCGTTTGGGTCTCGATAAAAGCGCAGATACATTCTTTCTTCACCCGCCTGGGATCTCTCAGGCAGAGGAATTTCGAGAAACTGATATTTGCCTATCGCAGGTTGGGCAAAATACTCTTCAGCGTGATCCCGCACCCCTACAGAATGCCCATAGGGATCTTCCATTGCATAGAGATGTTCGAGTTCAGAGTCTGTGGGATGTTCACGAGGTCGCAGTTGGAGCAGGCCTTCCACATTCTCCACCGTCTTGTAGATGAACTCCCCTGCTTCGGTCTTGCAGAGGTGGTCAAAGTATTCCTGACTCGTCATACCCGGCTTATAGCCGCTGTCTGGCGGCACCGGGTTGGGAATCGTGATGGAGTGGGCGAACCGGCCCTCCTCGGTCGCCAAAGGATCAGCCGGTTGCAGCGTCGTAATGTCACACCGGCGATTGGTTGGTTTAATCTTATGCGTCGCACAG
>JACOEF010000337.1 GCA_024998705.1 Nitrospira sp. | reverse complement strand
GCGCATGAGTATTTGGTCGACGCTGCCACAGCCTATTCTCGGATTGGCGCCGATGGATGGAGTGACCGATGCCGCCTTCCGGCATGTGGTGGCGTCGCAGGGGCGGCCCGACATCACCTTCACCGAGTTCACCAACGTCAATGAGATTTGTCGTGGACCGGACCATCTGCTGGAGTCGTTGATTTACAGCGAGGCGGAACGGCCGATTGTCGCGCAGCTCTACGGCAAGGATCCGGATCAGTTTTATCGCGCCGCACAGGTGGTCTGCGAACTCGGCTTCGATGGGCTCGATATCAATATGGGCTGCCCGTCGAAGAGTGTGGCGGCGTCAGGATCCGGCGCCGCGTTGATCAAGACGCCCGATCTGGCTCATGCGATTTTGCGGGCTGCTCAGCAGGGGCTAGAAGATTGGGCTGCCGGTCAGTCGATCCACAGCCAGGGGTTTAAACCCTCACGCATCGAATTCATCCATACGCTGAACCATCGCCGTTCCGGCGTGCCGGTCGTTCAGCGTCGGCTCCTGCCGTTGTCCATCAAGACCAGGCTGGGGTTCGATTGCGTTGTGGTCGAGCGCTGGGTCGAACATTTATTGGCGGCTCGCCCGGCGGCTATCACCGTGCACGGCCGAACCCTGCAGCAGATGTACCGGGGGACGGCTGACTGGTCGGCCATCGCCGAAGCCGCCAAGCTGGCGCGTGGTACCGGCACGCTGATGCTGGGAAACGGAGATCTCACTACGTTAGTCGATGCGATTCGGCGCGTGGCGGAAAGCAAGGTGCAGGGCGTATTGGTCGGGCGAGGCACATTGGGATCTCCCTGGTTCTTTCGCGAGAAAGAGCAGGCCCGGCGGGCGTTCAGCGAGCAGGATGACTTGTCCACATTGCCTGCCACGGCGTGGGAGCCATCGGTCTCAGTAAGCCATCGCATGCGGGTCATGCTCGACCATGCCAGGCAGTATGAAGCGATTGCCGGACTGGAACGGTTCCGGTCCATTCGCAAACATCTGGGTTGGTACTGCAAAGGATTCCCCCATGCTGCGGCGATGCGCGGCAAGATGTTCGGGGCGTCCAACGTACAGGATGTCGAGCGGATCGTCGCCGAGTTTTGTCGAGACCTCATGCAGGCGGAGCGCGACGCGTCGGTTCCCACTCCGCTGGTGACGCGGGTACCGTCCATCTCCACTGTGTAACCTCCATGCGATTGATTCTCGCCTCCACCTCGCCGAGACGGCAGGAATTGTTGACGCTCCTGGGGTTGCCCTTCGACGTTGTTGCCCCGCCGTTTGTCGAGCGGGTGATGCCGAATATGCCCGCCGAGCAGCAGGCGGTTGAATTTGCCACGGGCAAGGCCCGGTCCTGCGTGAAGCACTGTCCCGCTGCGCTCATCCTCGGCAGTGACACTCTGATCAGTCTTGGCTCGGACGTGTTGGGGAAGCCGGCCGATCTGGACGATGCTGCATCCATGCTCCGGCGTATGGCCGGACAGCGACACAAGATTTTCACGGCTGTTGCGCTGGTAGGCTCTGAGACTGAGTCGTGCGAGGTTCAGACCGCTACGGTGCTGGTCACGATGAAACCCTTGAATGAAGAGGCGTTGGCCGCCTACCTACGGACTGAGGATAGTCTGGGTAAGGCCGGCGCCTATTCTATTCAGGGCGGTGGTGCTGAGCTGATTGAGCGGATCGAAGGCGATTATACGGCGGCCGTAGGTTTACCGCTTCGAATAGTCGCTGAGATGCTGCATCGACATGGCATGGCCTGCCCGATCGATATCAATCAACTCTATGCTCGTAAGCCTTACCCCAACTGGGCTCGATTCAATCCCTAGCCTGCCTTATTCACGAAGGCTTCTCCTGCAACCGCCGAGTGGCCGCTCGTCTCAGTGGCCTGGTCTGCCTTGGCCGGCTGCGATGGGTGTCCCCGCTCACTCCTCCAGCTGTGGTGACATGATAAGATCAGCCATCTGCGATGAGTCCCGCTGGCCACAAATCATCCAAAGGAGTGCCATTATGAATGGACGAGCAGTGCTGATCGGTGCAGTGCTCCTAGTTCTCCCTGGCTGCTTGTCCCATACGATGCCGTTGGCGAACCCCAATGCCTCTATCTCCGATGCGAAACAAGGTCAGGACTGCACAACCATCATCTTCGGACTTGGTGGTCCCAGCCCCGATGTGACTGTCGCCCAAGCCATCCGCCTCGGCGGCATTACCAAACTACGGAGCGCCGAATATCGAACGAACACATTTCAGGGGGTAGGCAAAGAGTGCGTGGTGGCCCATGGAGAATAGATGGCAGGGTGTCGCTCTGCTAGACGCCTCCCTGCCGTTCTTTGAAGGCACATAAGTTTGGAGAACAATCTGTGAGGGCACACGCATTGCGCGGAGCTCGCGTTTCCCCCATACCCCTCGCGCGAAGAGAAGATGAGGGGGTGCCTACACGCGCAGAGAAGGACACGAGCGCCCGCGCGTCAAATCACACGTCACGCGCATGTGCAGGCAGAGGGGCGAAGAATGCACCGGCGCTCAGGAGCGAGGGGCACACTTTTCCGTCAACTCTCTCTTCCCATTCAGGTAGGCGGCGCGGATGGTTCCGCCAACCGCATTGATCGTTTTAATATCGTCCTCGTAACCCGCGTAGATCTTGGCGGCTATATCCCTGTGCCGCTTGATGTATTCAACTGCAACATCGAGCACACGGGCCTCTTCGAGCGATAAATCCAGCTTCATAGATAGTTCCTCCTTCTCCGGTGGAATATCCGCGAATATAGCTTAAGAAAATCGATAAGGTTGATCAAGAGGGAATAAGGCCAACACCTTGGACCTTTCATCCGTCTAGCCTCTTGTACACAGTGCGCAACGTTGGTTTTGCTGGAGGGCTTCCGCAGCCTCTTCTCGCTGGGTGCGTTGAATGTCCTTCATGTCCTGATAGTTGTCTGCATCACGGACAGCGTTATCGACCGCCTTGAACCGCGTAACACCAGGACAGGCTTGAGCATCGTGGGCTTTCTCCTTGAAGTAGCCTTCGCAATCCTTTTACAATGCGCCCTTGTTCAGTGACTCGTCAGGGAGGTACTCATGTGCGCTAATCATGACAGTGTCAGTCGGCGTTGGCGGTCCCGCGGGATGATTGGGCTGGTTGTTGGAGCGGTGGTGTGGGCGGTCGGCGCGCCGGTGTGGGCGATCGACGTCAAGTTGTCCCCCGAAGAGGCGAAAAAAGCCCTGGAAGCCGGGCGGGCGCCGATGGAAAAAGCGAATTCACCGGAAGATGTGAAGAAGGTTCTGCAGCAGGCCTCGATGGTCACGCGGGTGGGAGCGGATCCCGAGAAAGATCAATGCGGCGCGCGTGCCATCCTGCGTACCAAGCGGTATCGGCTGGAGGCGTTCGGTCGGCAGGAAGCGGCGGAATCGAAGAAGCAGAAGAAAGAAGTCCGCATGCCCGAGGAATTCATTCAGAAAGTCGTGGACATGCCGAACATGGAAGTGGAAGTGCAGCTCTGCGGCGACGATGAATACTTCGCAGAGAAGGCCGACATCGTCTTTCAGCAAAAGGGAAAAAATATCCGGCCGGTGGATATCAGCCCGGCCGATCGGGGCAGAAAAAACGAGGTCGCAGGCCCGGCGTACCGGTCGCGGTTTACGGCCCGGTTTGGATACGAGTCGTTTGACCCGAATGCCAAGACGACGGTGATCGTGACGTTGCAGGACGGCCAGACCATGCAGTTCGATGCCGACTTTTCCAAGGTGAAATAACCACGCGCTCCGGTGCGGGCATCGCGCCCGCCCCGGAGTCGACTGGCCCCTTCCCTGTGTTTCCCCGCCGCGTTCTCCCGCGTATCCTTCTCAGCTCAGACCTCCGAACTTCAGGGTTGAGCCCACCTGTCCTGCCAGGCATAATGGCCCACATGGACAGAGACGATCTCCTCTCGCTCTATCGCCAGATGTTGCTGATTCGCCGCTTTGAAGAAAAGTCGGCAGAGATGTATGCGCTCGCCAAGATCGCCGGGTTTCTCCACCTCTATATCGGCGAAGAGGCGATTGCCGTCGGGGCGATCGCCGCGCTGCGGCCGGAGGATTATGCGATTAGCGCCTATCGCGACCACGGACATTGTCTGGCTCGCGGCTCTGATCCGGGCAAGGTGATGGCCGAACTCTTCGGGAAAGCGACCGGATTGTGTCAGGGCAAGGGCGGCTCTATGCATCTGGTGGATCTTGCGCACCGCTTCATGGGCGGCTACGCCATTGTCGGCGGGCACATTCCATTGGCCACAGGATTGGCCTTCGCGACGAAATATCAGAAGCAGGACCTGGTGACCGTCTGTTTCTTCGGGGAAGGCGCGGTGCCGAGCGGCCAGGCGCATGAAGCCTTCAATCTGGCGGCCTTGTGGAAACTCCCTGTGATCTTCATCTGTGAAAATAATCGATACGGGATGGGCACGCCGGTGCATCGGGCGGTGGCGTTGTATGAGAACGTGGCGGAGGCGGCGCGTTCCTACGGCATCAAGGCCGAGCGTGTGGACGGCATGGATGTGCTCGCGATGCGGGCGTTGATGCGGACCGTGGTGGATCAGGTGCGTGCCGGGCAGGGGCCGTTTTTTATCGAGGCGATGACCTATCGCTTCATGGGCCACTCGATGGCCGATCCTTCGCACGGCCATTACCGGAGCAAGGATGAAGTCGAGGAACATCGCAAACGGGACCCCCTGGTGCTGTTGAAACAGCAGATCCTGGATCAGGCCCTCTGTGTGGAAGCCGACTTCAAACCGCTTGAGCAGGAGGCCGGTGAGATCGTCGCGGCGGCGGTAAAATTCGCCGATGAAAGCCCGTTTCCTGATCCCGCCACGCTATATCACGATGTGATGGCGGAGGACTAGAATTACCCATGTTGTTGTCCTATCGAGAAGCCCTCAATCAGGCCATGCGGGAAGAAATGCGCCGCGATCCGCGCATCTTTGTGATCGGCGAAGAAGTGGGTTACTACCAAGGTGCGTTCAAGGTGACCAAGGGGTTCGTCGAGGAGTTCGGCCCGCAGCGGGTGGTCGATACGCCGATCACCGAATCGGGATTCACCGGTTTAGCCATCGGGGCTGCCATGGCGGGATTGCAGCCGATCGTCGAGCTGATGACCATGAATTTCGGCATCGTGGCGCTGGATCAGATCGTGAATAACGCCGCAAAAATCCGCTATATGTCGGGTGGTCAACTGTCCGTTCCCATCGTGATCCGCGGTCCCGGCAGTGCCGCGCATCAATTGGGGGCGCAACATTCCCAAAGCCTGGAAGCCTGGTTCTGTCACGTGCCGGGCTTGAAGGTGGTCGCGCCGTCGACACCCCAGGATGCGAAGGGGT
>JACOEF010000009.1 GCA_024998705.1 Nitrospira sp. | reverse complement strand
GGCTTGGCAATGTTTAGTCTAGGCCGGTGGGGCCTGTGGGGAGTCTCCTTTTTCTGGGCCTTTGTGTTGACAGTCATGGCCGTAAAGATAGCGCATCAGGTTCGCACCAAATCAACTGTCGCTGACGCGTTGTATCGAGTCGCTTTCGCCTGAGAATAGAAGCCTTTTTCCCAAAGCAGGCTCATCTGTGAGCGATCTGGTAGACATGGTTTCCTCTCATACATTTATTTTACCTGCACATTCAGTGGAGGGTCGGGGCGGGCCAAGTCCCTATTACCGGCAACCAGGGCCTGCAATGGATGTGGGTAGGTATACGGGGTGTAATGGACTGTCCAGGAGTTCGAGGCTGAGCAGCGATAGAGGACGCCCTGTTGCCCTATATCGGTGGCGAAATAGCCCACGCCTCCTCCCAATTCGTTTGGATTTGTGGTGCACGTCGTCGGGCGGTTTTCCAGGCTGCCGAAACCCATGCCGGTAGTCCCATTAAAGGGGCTAGTTGGTGTGTCCTGTGCTTGATTAGACACGGCGTTGTAATAGTCCCGATTAGCTTTTATATGGTCTGTGACGAGTGGTGGTGTTGTACTGTAGTTCTCAATTGTGAGGGGGACCTGGCTACCAGTACTTGCATCCACGTTTTGCCAGGTGTACATAGGCGAAAGTATTCCATAGACTGGGTTTCCTCCGGCCGGCGCACGGCCTGGTTGCATCCAGCAGGCCCCTCCATAATTCAATGTTCCAGGTGCGAGGTTTTGATCCTTCCATGTTGTGGTATTGGCATTCGTGCCATCGCACCGCGGGATACTACAATTGTACATGTTGCCTCCGTCGCAGGAAGCTGACCGATAGTGGGTCACGGCGAGAGCAGAAGCGTTCAGGGGAGATGTGGTATGGGCAAATACATTTTGATAGGCCAGAAATTCCCCGGATCCTTGGTGGTGGAAGAGTCGGTAGCCGTTTGGAACCACACTGCCACCATCCATACTGAGTAGGTTTTTATAGAGTTCAAAATTGACGGCTCCGCCTCCGTGTATCGTTCCGTGAGCGGTGACCATGCAATTGCGTGTGGTGTTGTAGCGAAACACCATCCCGGCGCTATTCCAAATATCGACACACCCAGCGCCCAATGTATCTGCACGCATTGTTGCGAAGTCAAAAGTATTATCCTCAACGTAGGTATTCTTGACCGTGCCCCGCAGTGATGAAGGGATAAGCGCAGGATCGCCAATCCCGAGCGATTTCGCTAGAATAAAATTGACGGGCCCGGTCGCAAGATTGTGGTCGAACAGTCCGTAGACTGTAGAGAATGGTCCGTTTGCCCCCAACAAAAAGCCAATGCCAGACGGGTGAAAATTGCTGAAGGTGTTATGGTCGACGCGCAAGTTATTAAGTACAGCGCCAGACGTACCATAGAACCAGAAGATGACCTGCGCAGGGGCATCCTGAAACGTGAAGCGCGTGATGCGATAGACTTTGGTGTTATTGCCACTGACAGTTCCGCCCATTGCGATGGTCAGGCCTGGGTTAACAATCGTAACCACCGCGCTCTTGTTACCGCCATCCAGCGTCACTCCTTTGGTGTTGTCCAAGTCAATGCTCGACCCACCCCATGTATACGCGCCAGCGTCAAAATAGATTGTCGCACCATCGGCGGCATTCGCAATCGCTGCATTCACGTCGCTTGGGGTTGCACCGGCCGGGCAAGACCAGGACAGGCCGCTCCCGCTACAAGCGGCATCAGAGGTGCCGGTCCAGCCGATTCCCATTGATAGACCAAGCGCAAGAGAAAGCCAAAAACTCAACATACGGTTCTCCTTTGGTTTTTACGCGAGACTATCGCTGTAGCCTGGCGTCCCAAGATTTCCATACCATGTGATTGCCCAGTATCAATGTGTACGGGAGCGTTGCTCTCTAAAGACTCGAACAGAGCAAAGAGTGAGCCACAATTCTCGAAATCGTGCCAAAAATAATACCTCCCACGTTATTGAAATACGACCATTAAATTGTAGGTCTCAAGGGATCCCATCTCGGAGCCTTTGTTCGGTTTCCGAAAATGTACAAGGGTGTAGTTGGTAAAGAACATGCTGATTGTCCATTGCTGTTGGTTTGGAAATGGCCGGTTGTAGGATCTTCCGCAATACTTTCGACGCAGACAACAGTATGAGATAGCCGCTATGTCGGTTTTAAACCGTTATTTTACTCAGTCCCCGTATGGCCTGAGACATGTTAGGACCGGTGATCTAGCCGTACCTCTTGGTTATCCTTCCACGTGAGATTGGTACTTTTGTGACTCCATCCATCCCGAAATTGGCTCCCATGGTAACCGATCTAATGACCATGCCTGTGACATCGCCAGGAAACTTTAAAATTAGATGGATCCGATAACTTCTTTCTATGGCAGGGTAAAAATGGAAAAAGCCTTATGGAAAGGATTTATGCGGTCGGCGCGACGTTTCCCGGATCGTCCCGCGGTAGTTGTGGAGGGCCGCACGCTCTCATACGATGAGTTGGGGACTCTCGCGATCCGCATCGCCGCGACAATCCAGGCATACACAGAGTTTTGCAAGAACCCACTGACGGCTGTTTTGTGTTATCGCAGCCAGACTGCGTTTGCAGGGGTTCTGGGAGCCTTGTTGGCCGGCAACGGCTATGTGCCTCTGAATCGCACCTTCCCTGTGGAAAGAACTGAGGTAATGTTCGAGCGGTCCGGCTGCAGATCGATTATCGTTGACAGAGACTCACTGCCTCAGTTGAGGAATTTGTTGATTCGGACCACGGAATCGCTGCTGGTGATATTGCCTGATTTAACCGATGTCCGTGAATTCCGCGAGGAATGGCCCCGCCATACTTTTCTCGGCCTGGAAGATCTTAGTTCTCCTGCGTCATGGCGGGAGCCGATGGAAATCACTGATGCAATCGCGTATCTCCTCTTTACTTCAGGAAGCACAGGGATACCCAAGGGAGTCATGGTTTCCCATAGCAACGTCATGGCCTTCGTCGAATATATGATCGGACGGTACCAGATTCACGAACAAGACCGCCTGTCGCAGATGTTCGATATGACGTTTGATCTCTCGGTGTTCGACATGTTTGTCGCTTGGGCATGCGGGGCTTGTGTCTGCTGTCCCTCACAAAAGACGCTCATCAACCCAGGTCGGTTTATTCGAGAGATGCAGCTCAGCATATGGTTCTCTGTCCCATCAACAGTGGCCTTCATGAAGCAGTTCGGCATGCTCCGATCATGTCAATACCCCTCGCTCCGTCTCAGTTTATTCTGCGGGGAACCACTACCTGTCACGTCCGCTGTGGTATGGAGCCAAGCAGCACCCAATGGAATCATTGAAAACCTTTATGGTCCCACGGAGTTGACGATTGCCTGCACGCTTTACAGATGGGATCCCGACTGTTCTCAGAGGGAATCCGAGATGGGGGTGGTGCCAATCGGTTATCCATACCCTGGCATGAGTGTTCTGGTGGTTGATGGAACTCTCACCGAGGTAGCGCCTGGAGAAGAGGGTGAGTTGCTCATGAATGGTCCGCAGATGTCGTTGGGGTATTGGAAAGACCCGTCCACGACGGCAGCCGCATTTGTCATCCCGCCAGGAAGAACGCAGGTATACTATCGCACCGGTGACCGAGTACGTAGACCTATCTCTGGTGGCCCTTTGACTCACTTGGGGCGAGTTGACTTCCAAGTTAAGGTATTGGGGCATCGAGTAGAGTTGGGGGAAATCGAGGCCGTGGTTCGACAGTGCTCGGATGTAGACGGCGTCGTTGCAATAGGTTGGCCTTTGACAACGAGCGGATGCGGTGGTGTTGAAGTGTTTTTGGAGGGAACAGTGAACCAAACAGAAGTGCTGCGAAGTGCCGTTGCAGCTGTTCTGCCTGAATACATGGTCCCCAGAAGATTTCATTGCATGGACCGATTGCCTCGCAATGTAAACGATAAGTTTGATAGGAAAGCGATGCTTCGTCTTCTGGAGGAGGGGCTATGAACCCGGTCACAGCGGAACAGGTCCGCTCATTCCTGACGGACTACCTAAAACAAAAGCTTGAGGTAAGCGGCAGAAGCTTGCCCGACGATCTGTCCGATGACTGCGATCTCCTGCTATCTGGCGTCATTGACTCACTCGGATTGCTCGAACTCGTTACCGTTTTGAGCGAACGCTTTAATCAGCAACTGGCATTTGAAGAGTTTGATCCGGAACAAATGACTATTGTTGGACCGCTCTGTCGCTTCGTCGCTCAACAATTGAGTGCTAAGTGACATCTTCACAGATGTGATGCGCCAATATGATCTTCTATCAAAATGCGATAGACACACCACACCCTGATGATCTTATCCCTCACGCGTTACCTTGGATTCTTGAGGCTAGCGGGCCGTATTACCGTGCATTGCTGGGGAGTGCCGCTTGTGTCACTCCAATACTTGAAACCTGGGTATACCGAGCCTCTTCGGAGATCTCGATTCGGCGTGTGAAGTTTCTTCTGTCTGATTCGGAATTCGCGGGAGGATTTATTGCTTTAAACGGGCTCGATTTACGAAAAGCGAGAAAAGCTGATACCGTTGCGCTACTTACATCTATTCCTGTGAGTGAGCGTCATGCCATGATGAACCGTATGGAAGACCTTTCAAGCCTCTTTTCGCCGGTTGCTGATGATGAATACTACTTGAGCAAAGTTGGCTTGAATCTACACTTTCGCGGTAAGAAGTTAGGGCGCCTCCTTATCGATTCCTACCTCATGGATGGGTTACGGCAGGGACATACGCGCTACTGCTTGGATGTCGAGATACATAATGAGCCCGCCATTCGTTGCTATCGTTCAGCAGGCTTTGAGGTGTCACACCGCACCCAATCAAAAACCGGTACGTTGGGATACTATTCAATGAGATATGAGCGAGTTAGAGCATGAAAGAGCGATGGCTTCAAGGGTTTGGTAACCGCTTGTTTCAGTTGCTGGCGAGGGTTTTGCCGGGATCTGAAACACTCCGGGTCGCACTGCATCGGGCTCGCGGGGTTCGTATCGGGAAGAACGTATGGATTGGTTACGATGTGATCCTCGAGACGTCGAGACCAGATCTCATCACGATAGAGGATGGGGTTTCTCTTAGCATGCGGGTTACAGTGATTGCGCATTTTCGTGAATCCAAAGGCGTAAAAATCGAGGAAGACGCTTTTGTCGGGCCGGGCGCGATCATTCTTCCCAATGTCGTGATAGGTCGGGGGGCGGTGGTAACTGCTGGAAGCGTTGTGACGAGATCAGTGCCACCGATGACTGTCGCACAGGGAAACCCGGCAGTTCCTGTGGCCAAGTGCGGAATACCGCTTCAATTGGGTGTGACGCTGAAAGAGTTTTCCAGAAGTCTTAAGCCTATGGCTTTTCATGCGCCAGGCCCAAAAGCGAACGTTTAGGTCGAGACGGCAGATAAGTGCACGCTCCGGAGTGAGATTCCCACGTGAAACTGCTTATCCCTTATATCGACAAATTACAGGATCTGGACGCTCGACTTAGTCGACTAGCCGCGTTTCTGGGGGTGGATTACCATGCGCTTCCATTAGTCCGGGATGTTGTACGGCACATAGATTATTTCGAAAGCGTTATTCCTGATCAACCCTCATGTCTTGTTGTAAATCCAGTAGTGTTGCAGGAATGGTTGGGAGCGGAGCGGCTTTCGGTAGACTTGGTGTCTTTTCTCTTGTTGCGCTTTTCCTCTGTGTTCGTGCACGGCCTTCGTCAGCAGCATTTTGACGATCATCTAGTTTCCATGCTCTCTGAAGGTCAACTGCAGGGCGTCCGTGGACTCGACGAGGACAGTGCGGTGTATGAAGTTGCCAAAGACTCCTATGATGTTTGTGGCCCATTTGCGGGAATCTCATTTGGCCCGGTGAATCCGGCCAACGATCATGTCCTGCTCGCCAATGCCAAGACTGAAGCGCTCAGAGAACGGATCTCAATTGGTGGACACCCCTTCATGGCCACGATGAAGGCAAAGCAAACCGAAATCCTCTTTGTGGCCAGTAAGAATGTAGCAGATGTAAACGAAGAGATTGGGGATGCGCCCCTGGCCGAGTACTTTTCTCAGTTTGTGCCTCATGCCATGGCCCTACGATATGTCGCGGGCGACGAGTGCTGGCGGCCACGCAATGCCTGTGCCTCGATCATTGTCGATGATCCGCTCTTGCGAGAGAATTACGGATTTCTAAACTTTGAATCCCTTCTCAAGTTAACGAACCATTACAACTTTCATGCGACAATCGCCTTTATACCGCACAACTTCAAGAGAAATTCCTTTCGAATTACCCGCATGTTCCAGGAGAGCTCTGAGCGTCTGTCCATCTGCTTCCATGGAAATGATCACACTGCTGCCGAGTTTGCATCAAGCAATCTGACGTGGCTCAATACCCTGCTTAAGATTGCAGGGGAACGGATGGATGCGCACCAGCAAATGACCGGGCTTCCTTGTGATAGGGTCATGGTGTTTCCGCAGGGCAACTTTTCAGTAGAAGCAATGGAAGCGCTCAAATGCAATAACTTCCATGCTGCGGTGAACACAGTTCCGCATCCAGCGAAGCAGCCGACTTGCCTCACGATTGCTGAACTTGCTCAACCGGCTGTTCTTCGGTATGGAGGGTTTCCGCTATTTCTTCGGAAGTCTAGTCAGCAATCCCAACTCCATGACATCGCTTTTAATGTGTTCTTCGGTCGACCTGTTTTTATCGTTGAGCATCACGATATTTTTAAACATCCTGATGCTCTTGTGGAGGTCGTCGCACGAATTAACTCAGTCGTTTCAAATATTGATTGGTCTAATCTTGCGACTGCGGTGAGGAACTCAGTTCTCGTCCGAAGATCGTCCGATGGCATGCATCACGTTCGCGCGTATTCAAGTGATGTAACAATTAAAAATGACTCGGCTTCCGTCAGACATTATTCGATTGAGTGGGGCCATCTATACGACAGTTCTTCGGTCGAGCAAGTCCTAATGAATGGTGCTCCTTGCTATCGATATGAAATCTGTGATGGTGTGCTTCGGGTGTCAGTGGAAATAGCTCCGTATAGTTCGAAGACATTTTCTCTCCGACGGCGAAACCATCTGGCAGTCGCCCGTACACTTGGGATCTCGTGGAACGCTCAAGCCTACTTTCGAAGAAGGCTTTCGGAACTTAGAGATAACTATCTCAGCAAAAGTCCACATCTATTGGCGGCTGCCCAGGTCCTTAAACACTGCATTATCAGAGGGTAATCCCGGACGCGGTTATGGCAGTGCGGAAAAGCGATCTGTAGGGACCATAAATTCCTCCTCGTGATCAATTCGTAAGTTCCCCCCTAGATCGAGACAGTCACAGGGAGAACATTCTGGCAGAATCGTCACCCTAGCCAGGAGGTTCCCATGCGCCAGTCGAAGTTCACCGAAACGCAAATCGTGTCGATCCTCAAAGAAGCCGATGCCGGGCGTCCGGTCAACGAGTTGTGGCGGCAGCACGGTATCAGTTCCGCGACCTACGACAACTGGAAAGCCAAGTACGGTGGGCTCGAGGCCTCGGACGTGAAGCGACTGAAGGAATTGGAACACGAAAACAACCGCCCAAGCGGATGTATGCCGCTCTCTCGCTGGAGAATGCGGCGCTGAAAGATGTCATCGCAAAAAAAACTCTAAGGCCTGCTGAGCGGCGGGAGGTCGTCACCCATTTGGTGACACACGATGGCCTTCCTGTTCAGCAGGCCTGTCGTGCCGTGAGGTTGGGACGGGCGACGTACTACCGGCCGTTGATGAACAGGGCTCGGCGAGATGCGCCGGTGATCGCGGCGAAGAGTCGCTGAGGCTTGTGGAAGTGTTGGGGACGACTCCGATTGGGTGGCCATCCGTGGAAGCACGTCGGACCGAAGGGCTCAATGCATATGTGTTTGAGTCGTTTGATCAGATGCGAGAGGAGAGATAAGTGCCGAAGGGTTGCGGCGTTATAACGAGGAGCGGCCTCATGACGCACTAGCGGGCTTGCCGCCCGCTACGTATCGGGCCCAAGTGGAGGCCAGAAGTTCTCCCATGAAACTCTCGCCTTGACGGCGGAGCTTCCGCAGGAGCGTAGGGTGGTGTCAATTTAACCGGCAGCAGGTCAGTACCTTGAACCAAGCGTAGTAACTACATTCCCCTCGATTCATTGTCCCGCAATTTCGGTCCTTCATTACGGGGTGGCTTTGGGAACCAGGGCCACCAGTTAGTATTCTGCTGGTAATTCACGAACATTCCTGACTCTTAGAGCGTAACTTGCTACGGATAGGCATCAAAGTGGCTCATCTGCTCCACGCTCTATTTACAGGAAGCCACCTGCGCACACGGATGAACCACGTGGGACATCTCTAAGCGAATGGCCTGTTCCGCGAAGACTTCTTCCGGTACCTCTTAGACAGTGAGGCGAAGCGTTCTCGATGTTCAGGTCACCACTACCAGGTTCTCTTGGTTTTCTGTACTGACACAAATGGTGCGCTTGTGCAGATGGAGGCTGATCTCGCTCAAACCGTGATTTCGGCAATGTCGAGGAGCGTTCGGGACACGGACTATATCGGGTGGTATCGCGACGGGATGGTTGTGGGGGGAGTCTTGACGCTATTGGGACGAGACTCCACTGTGGATGCGGGGATGCGTCTCCGGACGACCCTGACGGCCATTCTCCAGGCCGAGCTTGGCCAGGAAGAAAGTCATCGTGTGCAGGTCCGGGTGTATCAACAGCATGAGGTCAGTACGTTCGAGTTATCCTAGGTGTACGGGAAGACCTGTCCGGCAGCCCCCGGCCTCGTACCTGAACCTTGTTGCGGCTTCGCTGACCACAAGCGCGCGGCCCCTGCCGTTTTTTCCCGTCTCTCTCTGCCTGTGACTTGAGTGCGACCTCTCTTTTCGCAATCGAGTGTTTCCATAGGGTCTTCGTGCCCTCTCTCGCCCCCGCTTCCCGAGCGTAGGAGAGAAGAGGGGGCTGTGCAACCGTAATCCTGTAACACCCACTCAATTCCATCCTCGCGTTTCGGATTTCGTGCGACGCATCCCGACAAGTTCACGCCTCTCAACGGGCACAACATCCATCAAGGAGTGAAGTCATGGTGAAACTGGCTGTGATCGGTTATGGCTATTGGGGACCGAATATTGTGCGAAATTTCTCCGGGCATCCGGACTGCGAGGTTGTGGCGGTCTGCGATAAAAATCCCGCGGCGCTGGCCCGGGTGTTGGGGCGACATGCCGGTGTCCGTGTGTTGACCGACTCGGATGATATCGTGACCGACCCGGAGATCGATGCAGTGGCGATCGTGACGCCTGTGTCATACCACTACGAATTGGCCAAGAAAGCGCTGGAGTATGGGAAGCATGTATTCGTAGAGAAGCCTTTTACGGCGACGTCTGCGCAAGCCGAAGAACTCATCGAGCTGGCTGAACGCCGAAATCTCCAGATCATGGTGGATCATACCTTTTTGTTCACCGGTGCAGTCAAAAAAATCAAGCAACTTGTCGATGACGGTGCCCTGGGGCCCCTCTATTATTATGATTCGACGCGCGTGAATCTGGGCCTGTTCCAGCACGATGTCAATGTGTTGTGGGACCTCGCGCCGCATGATCTTTCTATTATGGATTACTTAATCGGATTGGAGCCGGAGCTGGTTGAGGCCACCGGCGGGGCCCATGTGAATAACCTCGAAAATATCGCGTACTTGACCGTATATTTCCCCGACAATGTGCTGGCTCACATCAATGTGAATTGGCTTTCGCCGGTGAAAGTCAGGACGACACTGGTTGGTGGACAAAAGAAGATGCTGGTGTGGAATGATCTGGATCCGGCCGAGAAGTTGCGCGTCTACGATAAAGGCGCGGAGGTGAGAACGGAGCAGGGGGTGCACCAGGCTCTGGTCAGTTACCGTACCGGTGATATGTGGGCCCCGAAGATAGAAGAGCTTGAGGCCTTGCAGGTTGAAACGCGCTATTTCCTGG
>JACOEF010000763.1 GCA_024998705.1 Nitrospira sp. | reverse complement strand
GCCGGCGCAGTCGGCTTACCACTCATACTGTCTACTATCGGCGGCCAAATAGGAACGCCGTAGAATTGAAGCCATCCAAACCAAAATATGAAAGCTATTATATCTCGCTCTTGCCATTTCATCCATTACCCTCGGACCTAGATTAATGGTGTTTCGTGCCGATGAGGCTTCGTTCTGGGAGAAATGGATATATGTCACACTTTTTATACCTTTAGGTCTTTTCGTGATGCGGTTGAATTACACACGAGAGGAAACACAAGCGTTGGCGAATGACGATCAGGAAGTCCGAAAAAGTCTCATCGTTAGAATCAGGGCTAAGTACTTAAAGTATTTATGGTTCTACATCCCAATCGCACTCGGCTATGCCGGACTTTGTATGTGGGTATTGGGGAGAGGCGGATTTTGAGCACATGGTTCGCCTCTCGCTGTTACTTGTGCGTCTGTGAAATGAGGCTGCGTTGAACTGGTATGAGCCTGAGGAAATTGACCTTGATCGCGATGCGATCAACCGCCTCATCAGCGTCAGCGATTCAGTTGGAGGCAATATCACGTGGGTCTATGACACCGTGAGTGGCGGGCATCATCCGCGGGTCCAGGAAACAACGACGGCGGGAACAATGACTGTCGAATTTGACGAGATCGGGCGTCGGGTGAAACTCTCAGCTACTGGTCAGGGTGATACGACCTATACCTACGACGCGGCGAGCCAATTTAAGACGGTGACGAAAAGCACGCAG
>JACOEF010000762.1 GCA_024998705.1 Nitrospira sp. | reverse complement strand
GGAGCCCGGATCATAGAATCCCGGCGTTGTACGCTGCCCATTCTTCATCACGAAAACCTCTGTGCTAGACTCCTCACGCAACAAGGTGCCATCTTTAGGGATTGTGGAGAGCCCGTCCACAACACCATTCCACAGTTGAAGGATGGGCTTCCCGGGGAACAACCGAGTTCGTATTGCTGAGTTAGGGATCTCGAACTTGGCTTCACCAAAAATTATCCAAATCTTTCCATTCTCTTCGCCGACGAGAGTTCCATCGGTCGGATTTTTGTCATATGTACTGGGAGAGGTGCCAAACCATTGGAAGAAAGGATTGGTAGGGAACAATCGGTTCAGGGTGGCAACATCAGGTGCCTGCAGCCAAGCTCCCCCTGCGATAACCCAAAATTTTGCAGTACCCTCTCGAAAAATTCTCCCATCACTCCGGTCCGCAGTCAGCGCGGCTGTCGTGCATCGCCCGAACGACCTATGACACCATGCGTCCGGGCCTGCAGTTGGAATACACGCCTCCCCGGCCGGGGGAATGGGTGCGGGAATGAAGATGGCGTCGCTCTCTCTCGACATGCCCCTACTGCCATTTGGAAGCACAAAGTCTGAAATGACACGACAGGTCACTGGCCGCTGATCTCCTGTCACACCCATCCCGAACCACCGACGGCACGTATTCCCTTGCGGGACACAGGCCTTATTGCCTTCCCCAGGAATGTAGATCGCATCCGATGGACCTACTACGTTGGTATAACCGTCGTCGAATACATAAAACTTAACCCATAGGCGGTTACTAACCGCAAAACAGGTTCCGAACCATTTTCGACATTGGCCCTTAGTGCAGGCTTTTCCTTGCTGACCACTCTCTCCGGATATGTAGATAGCGTCAGAAGGCCCAACTGGGTTCGTATAGGCATCGTCAAATACATAGCACTGAATATCTTCGAGCTGAAGTGAGATTGGGCCGGGAGCGCCCGTGGCTGAACCTCCGATACATTGCCCACTAATACATTGGCCTCCTGGTAGACAGATTTTTCCCACGGCCCCGCAATTTCGCGGGTCTGTTTGGACGTCAAGCGGACGGATTATCCTCAAATTGCCCGATTCGTCATACTCGTACGCCCGAGGTGTTTGAGCGATTCCCTCTGAACTGGTCCATAGGAAAAGCCCACCAAATAGATATTGAAGGCAAAGTCTAAGCAGCTGCCTTCTCACCAAGGTCACCATAGCAAGTTTTCCTTGTTAAATTTTCAACGTTTGAACGATTATCCACTCTTGGATAGGCGCTATTAAGACATTCACGTCGATTGTTATGATTCAAACGCATCTTGTTCAACCACGACAGCGCGATGTTATTGGGTTGACCCGAAATGAAATGTTTCGCTTTTCGATGCCATATCTCCTTCGAAAATCAGACTAGCCTTACTGCCATCAAATATTACCTGCCCAGAAGTCTTTCGTAATTCGCGCGGATCGAAATTCTTATTGCGTTTCCAAGCCTGGAAGTGCTGTCCAATCGCCTGAGCCAGTTTCTCTATGAACTGATGTTCATACGAACTGCCACCGAACACCTGAAGGAACCTCTCCTTGCGACTGTAACTTTCAAAATCTTTAACTCCCGTACGACTGTGCAACAACTCATGAGCCAACGTATTTACAGTCATCTCGACGTTGAAGCCCGGGTAAATTGCAATCTCACGGGTCTCCCTATAAAACTGTCCCGGAACTGGGATATCTCCTTCGAAGATCACATTCCCACTTTCGGCAAACAATGTAAGGTAATTGGCCCTTAGCCAAGTCACTGCAACCTCGAGATTCTGGGTTGGATTCACGAGAGCTACTGGTCTCTGAAACTCAAGGAGCCCGTACCAGCGTATTTGATTGATGTGGGTTGGGAGTAGTCCATCGGAATCGACATACCTGAATGGATTGTTGAGAGCATACGCATAATGATTTGCGCTCTGGGGATTCGTCTTGTCGCTCCACACCGGGTCCGGGCTCAAGAACCGGCCAAATTCCGGGAAATACATACGCGCACTCAGATCATAGAACCCGGTCCCCGAATCAAGCGTCTTGGCAGTAAAGAGGCGAGTACCGGTAGTGCCTGAGGGAGTCCCGGCAATTTCTCCCCAGGGATGGTACGCCATGCGGGCGG
>JACOEF010000443.1 GCA_024998705.1 Nitrospira sp. | reverse complement strand
TCGTGATCGACGATGCCATCAATACCTCCGGCTCGGCCAACCACACGACGAGCGGGAATCGGTACAATGACGAACGCCTCGATGTCATCACCGATGCGCGATTGACCGCGAAGGCGCGCGAGAAGTTTCTCACTATGTGGGACGACTACGAACGATTCATGATCTGGACGCAGTAGGATGGGGCGCGCATGGGACGTGTCATGATCGAGACCGATGTGGCGATTGTCGGGGCAGGTGGTGGAGGCGCCGTGTTGGCGCTGATGCTTGCGCAGCAGGGGGTGCGGTCGCTGGTGCTGGAGCGGGCTGCCGGGCCGCCGCAGGGATTGCGAGGCGAGATTCTGCAGCCGAACGGGCAGCGGGTGCTCGATCGGTTGGGGTTACTGGACAAGCTGCCTCCCCATGCCGTCCGATCGGTGCGGCGATTTAATTTTTGCCGGTCGGGAGGCGAACGGCTCTGCACGGTGGACTACGGAGATCTGCCGGCTCCTTACAATCGTGCCCTGGTGACGCTGCCGAATGTGGCACACCATGCCATCCTGGATGCGCTGGAGAAACAGAATCCCGGCGGGCTGTGGTACGACTCCACGTGTACCGGCCTTCGGCTGGACGGCTCGCGGGTGATCGGTTTGCAGGCGACACGGCATGGGGAACCGGTCGATATTTCTGCACGGCTGGTCGTCGGCGCCGACGGCGCGTTTTCCAAGGTACGCGAGTCGCTCGGCATCACCGCCCAATTGCACCGGTATCCCGAAAGTTATCTGATTGCGATTCTCAAGGCGCCGCCAAGCTTCGAGGAGGCGCGATATCTGGTGGGCCAACGCGAAATCCTGGGCCTGTTCCCCGCCGCCGGGCAACAGGTCTATGCCTTCTATATGATCAAGGCCGGATCGTATGAGGCGGTCAAAGCTCGCGGGCTCGAAGCGTTGCGACGAGCCTGGGTCCGGATCGATCCAAGTATGGAAGGTGTGGTTGAAGGCCTGGTCGATTGGAGCCAGACTGGGTACATGCCGACCGGACGTGTCAAAACCGATCGGTGGGTGGCCGACGGCGCCCTGCTTATCGGGGATGCGGCTCATGCCATGAACCCGCATGCGTCTCAGGGGCGCATGCAGGCGATGGTGGATGCGGTAGTGGTGGCGGATCTCATTCCCGGCTGGTTGAAGAAGAACGACTTCTCCGCTGAGTCGTTGCGCGCATTTGAAGTGGCGAGGCGGCCACACGTGATGATGTTGCAGCGGCTGGCCGATGAGCAATGTCGATTCTGGAATACCGGCAATCCGTTCGTCGCGTATCTACGGGATCGGGTGTTCCGGACGCTCGACCGTAATGCCAGACTGCGCTATCGTGTGCTCTTAACCACGGCCGGATTGCGAAGCCGCCCGCCGTTTTCATTGGTGGATCGTGTGATGGCCGCCGGCTTGTTGCCCGATCCACGCGCGCAGGTGCGATCATCGGATGACGCGTAAGGCGGAGATGTTTCGTTCGGACAACAATCAACACAACGCAGGATGCACAAAAAGGCCGTTCACTTCGTTCGTCGTTCGTGAAGGGTCGTTCGTCTCTCGCTTCAGAACGGGCCGCGGTCTGTTCGCGAGATACGCTTCACGATTCACTCTTCACGGATCGGCACGCGAGGCGAGAACGCTGCTGGAGGGATTTTTCAGCATCCCACCCCAACCACGACAGAGGTGTTTGTGACGCAACCAACCGCACTCGATATTCCCGCCGAGGTTCAGCAACTGCTCAAGCGCTACGTGAAGGAAACCACTGCGCTGCTGGGTTCGCAGTTGGAAGGCATTCTACTGTACGGCAGCGCCGTGGGTGGAGAGTTTCTGCCCGGCCGTTCGAACCTGAATCTCTTGCTCATGTTGTCCGGATACGAGCGCGAGGGCCTGAAGCGCTATGCCAAGGCGCATAAACGATGGAGCCGTGAACAATTCGTGGGGCCGCTTCTGGTGACGGAGGCTGAACTCACGCGGCCCGGCACCGTATTCCCGCTCGAATACCTGGAAATTCAGGAACAACATCGCGTGCTCTGGGGCCGGGATCCCTTCATCGGCATGCACATCGACCGGACGCATGTCGCCTATCAAGTGCAGCAGGGCATTCAAGGGAACCTGGTGCGTCTGCGGCAACGATATATCGAAGGCGGCGGCACGGAAGAAGCGATGACCATGTTGTTGCCGCTCTCATTGACCGCCTTGCTGCCCTGCTTGCGCGGCCTGCAGCGGATCGCCGGACAGCCGGCCCTGTTTCAGTCGGATGCATTGCTCGCGGGGATCCGCACGATGACGGGGCTCGATCTCACCGGACTGACCGATGTGTTGGAACTGAAGCGAGGTATTATTTCGCCCGGCCCGGTGGAGGTGCCACGCTTATTCGAACGGTATGCGGCGAACCTTGAGGCGTTGATCGCGCTGATCCGCCCGGATGGGACGGTGGCGCCGCGATGATTCGTTCATCCAGGATCAACATCGGTTCGGTGGTGAGTCTGTGCCTACTGCTGCTGTTGTTCGTCGCAGTGCCGGTCGGAATCGCTCGTGAGCCGGTGCCTTCCTATGACCCGCAGGGCTATGTGAGCGACCATGCCGGGGTAATCGACGCCGAGTGGCGCGCGCGAATCCGTTCCGTGTGCCAGGATCTTGAACGCAAGACCGGGGTGGAAATGGTCGTTGTCACCGTGCCCACCCTGAAACCCTACGGCTCGGCCAACGACTACGCAGTGGGGCTCTATCAGAAATGGGGTATCGGTTCGGCCCAGAATGAGCATGGGGTCTTGGTGTTGTTGGTGGTGCAGGAACGGCAGGCGGCCGTCACCATGGGGCGACGAATGCTGCCGGTGATGGGCGGGAACGTTGTCGGGAAGGTCGGCCACGAATACCTCGACCCGGCCATTAAGAACGGCCACTTCGGCGAAGGACTCTATCGAACCGTCGTGGGGTTGGCATCGGTCTCCCAGGACATTCGTGTGTCGAACGTGCAGAAAGCGCACTTTCGCGGACTCGGATTCTGGATCACCATCACCACGGCCAGCGGCGCGCTCTGGTTTCTCTGGTGGCTCAGCCGACCGGACCTGCGCCATCCCTATGGGCGTCTGCGGCGAGGTGAATATTGGGGGAGCGGGCAGGGCGGTTTCGGCGGAAACTTCGGCGGCCACGACGGAGGGATGAGCGGGGAGGGGTGGAAGTAGGAGGGGAGGGCCAGCCGGACTGGTTCCGTGCTCGCGCAACGCGCGGTCGAAGACTCCCCTCGTTGGACGCGCGCAATTGGAACCAGCCCGGCTGTCTCTCCTGAGAAGGCGCAACAAACAAGTTTTGAAGGAGCATTGTAGACAGGCCCTCGTTGGACGCGCGCACAGTAGGAGACCAAGCGGGCCACCCCCTGGAGAGAGATGAAAACACCAGGATGAGTTCCAGCGAAACGTCTTGATGAAATCCTTGGATTTATGTCGTGGTCCTGGCAGGATGCCACAGGGTGTTACTCTGCATCGCAAGGTCATTGGTATTTTACACAGAGGGGATAATACATAGTTAGGCACTGAACCGTGGCGAAGCTCCGTAAACGACGACCCACACAAGCCGACGCCGAATTGTTCCTGAGGCAAGGAGTGTACAGCGTCGGTTCTGCGGATTACATCGACCCGAAGGAGCGATCATTACAGCTCGACGACTTGGAAGGTCTGTTTCACGACCTATGGCGGCAAGAGCTTCGGGCAACTCGTCGCCTGGATCTTCTCATTCTTAAGTGTAACATCGTGATTGAGATCTTTCTGAACCGCATCCTATTGATGTCTGCGCACAACGAAACCGATTTCGAGAAAGAGCGTTTCACATTCGCGCAAAAACTGACGCTTGTTCATGCGTTCGTCCTCCACCCAAATCCCACACTCATTCCTACACTCGAATGCTTGAACAAGGTGCGTAATCAGATCGCTCACGGCCTGCAGTTTGATTTGGAGATCGTCAACAAGATGGTGCGGTACAACTCGGAACTGTCGATCGAGGAAGTCACCGCTCTCACGAACACACAACGAGCCGCAGCGATGCGACGGATCGTTGCCAGTATATGTGGTCACCTCGTCGGCGCAGTAACGGCGACTCATTCCTTCGAATCGCTGCAAAGTGCTTGGAAGCACGAGCGCGGGCAAGCCTAACTGAGTGACTGTTGCTGCTCCCCGCGCTAGGTATGATAGTCATAGCGTGGTAGATGTGTGAGTGGGGAAGATGGGGCAGGCATGGGCAACGCCATCATAGCGCTGGTTCTGTTCGTCGCGGCTCTTGGAGGGCTCGCTCTCTTCTACGGCAAGCTTGGGAAGCTGTCCTTCTGGAAGCTCGCCGCCACCTTTCCCGAAAAGGCGTTCGAGCACTTTACGAACGATCCAGCGTGGGTTGTGCTTCAAGGATCTGAATCCATGCCTGGAGCTGGGTTTACTGGCCCGTTCCTGCTGCCCGTTCCGAGTTTGGGCCGAACTCTCAAGCTCTACGCTCGTGAAGATCAGATGGAGGCGTCTCAGAAGCGCTTTATCGAGATGCATCGAGCGTTGTTGCCGCAATGGGGGTTTCCGTATCTGAGTCCCCTTGCCCTGCTGTATCCTGTGGAAGCAATTCTATCTATGAGTAACACCCCCGCTCCATCAGTGCTTATTCTTGGCTACGGATTTGCGAACCTTGGGTATCTCCTCGGGGTCGCAACTATAATTCCGGGACACTTCCGCATCCTGGGTTTGGATGAACGAATCACCACATTGATCTCCGCGATCGTTTTCTGGGTGATTGGACTTGCATTATCAAATGCTATCTAACAACTGCTTCAAAGGATAAAAGGGGTCGGGCTCCTCAAATTTTGCCATACGTTAGGCGATAAGGGGGAAGCGGGTTGAATATCCTCAGATGGATTGCGGCGCTCCCTGTAGCCACCGCATGCGGCTATTTAGCGTGCTTCGTGGGAGGTTTCATCAATAACTTATCGATTACTTTATATCGTGGGGCATCATCGGAAGGCTGAGCGAAGGTTGCCGCAGACGTCATGACGCATATGTATTTAGGCGGTGCATTCACGTGTTCAGCCGTTCGGGTCGCACCTTTAACTCTCAAGTACGTTGCACTTGCGGCTTTTGTGCTAATCCTAATCTTTGCCGACCTAGCTCTTTGGTCTTCTTTCGCCATAGGTAAGTGGCATGCGTTACCGACTATTGGTGGAGTTCTGTTTAGTGGGGCTGTCACAATCTTTGCGGCGTTTGCCAGTGAGATTGTGTCGCACGATGCCAACAGATTGAAGTGGTGCAGGTAGGCCTACCCGCCACCGATGCGGACGCACACACAGCAAGCGAGATGCCGCAATGTTTCCAGAAATTCTTAGGGAAGGTATATGGCACACGACTAGCGTTGAACGCTTTAAAGGCATCGTGGGTGCAGGGGGCATTCTTCCAGACCCGCTCATCCCTGATCTGGACAGATGGGGAACTGCAGGCGGTCCTGTCTTTTATCCGTTTGTGCGGAGCATAGGCGCTGTAAGTGTCTTCGATTTCTCAGGCTTTGACGAGTCCATATACAACGAGAAGTATCCGAATTCGATGTGGCAGACGTTTGTCCCATGCTTTCACAAATGGGATGAGTCGATCTGGATCGAACTGGATCGTTCGGCGATCAATAATAGTTTTGTCGGTGGGCCGGCGCTTTTGGAGCGATGGAAACAACAGAATGAACTGGGAAGAAAGATAATGCCGATCATCGAGGCCGCTCACATCGGACGAGTTCCGATTTCTGCGTTTCGGCGTGTTTACAAATACAGTACGCACGACCAAGAATTTAGGCAAATCCAGCACCAAGCATCCTAGCTGGCAAAAGATCGGCCGAGCCAGAATGACAACTTCGCTTAACACTCTGACCGTCAGGACACGCGATAAATTGGGCTTGTTGGGAAGAATCGTGTCGGGAATGATTTAGAGTGCGTGCACGTCAGCCAGAGATGGCGGCTATTCACGTTTCCGCACTTACTCACTTCCTTCAAAATCCGACAGATCAGTTCAGCTGATGAGTTGGGTTTGCGAGGGATCGACTGTGTCTCAGGCCCTTCACACAGGGGTCTTCTTGCGGAGAAAATAGGGTCAGGTTGAGGTGGCCCCGGAATAACAGACACGTGAATTAAGCACCACTCTCCTGCTGCTCAAACTCCTCCGGGCTGCGATAGCCCAGTGCCTGATGCAAGCGCTGTCGGTTATAAAACCGCTCGATATAGTCGATAATCGCCACCTGAGCCTCAGCCTGATTCTGAAACTGCCGATGGTGGACGAGCTCGTTCTTCAGTGAACTAAAGAAGCTTTCCACCGGCGCATTGTCATAACAATTCCCCTTCCGACTCATACTGGGGATCACGCCTCGTCGGGCTAAGAGGGTTTGGTACAGCGTGGCACGATATTGATTGCCTTGATCGCTGTGATGCACGAGCCCTGGGGCTGGGCGGCGCTGCCGCCAGGCCATCCACCAGGCCTCCACGACGACGGAGAGCGTTTGGCGCGGACTCATCGCCCAGCCCACCACCCGCCGCGAGTAGAGGTCTAGAAGTACCGCCACCGTCAACCACCCCGTGCGAGTCGGCACGAACGTCAGATCCCCAGCCCAGACTCGGTTCTTAGCCGACACGGCAAACTGCTGCTCGAGCCGATTGGGGATCGCCGGCGGCTCATGCTGGCGGACCTGCACCGTGCGAACATAGCGCCGTCGGCGCAAGGCCACGATCCCCGCCAGTCGTCGCAATCGCGCCACTCGGTGTCGCCCGCAGCCCAGGCCTTCGCGCTTCAAGAGTTGCCACATCTTGCGCGCCCCGTAGGCTCCCCGTGTCTGCTGATGGAGCACGTGTATCCGATCGGTGAGCACCTGATTCGCCTGCGCCCGTGCACTCGTCGCCCGGTGCTGCCAGGCATAGAATCCACTCCGGCTGACCTGGAGCACCTGACACAGCCGCCTCACCCCAAACTCCTGCTGATGTCTCTGTAGGAATTGGTACTTCACCGCGACTCCGTGGCAAAGTACCTGGCGGCTTTTTTTAAAATGTCCCGCTCCTCCGTGACGCGCGCGAGTTCGCGCTTGAGACGGGCAATTTCGGTCGTCCGCTCCTTGCGCGCGGCGGATCCCGGAAACGCCCCGGCGCCACGCGCCCGGAGCTCCGTCTGCCATTTGTAGAGCTGATTGCGGGCAATGCCCAATTCGCGGGCGATCGCGGAAGCTGGCCGGCTACCGCTCTCTAACAACTGGCCGGCTTCGCGTTTAAACTCCGGGGAGAACTGCTTGCGTGAACCCATCGGACACCTCCTGGGGGAATCCTGTCCCCGTTCAAAGGTGTCTGTCAAATCCGGGCCACCTCAGGTCTTGTAATCATACAGGTGTGAGCCCTGTTGCTTCAACCAGCGGCTCACGCCGACATAGCCCATGTCCAGTCACTTCAGCTAATCATCGATTGGAATCAAAATCAGCTGCGTTCAATAGGTTCCCGACTCAGGGAGATAAACAGGCAGCCTGAGAACCTATTTTCTCAGAATTCAGACAGGAGCAGGACTTTGATGCCGGATAAGGTCTTGAACCTCGCATCATTGGTGAGTAATCGCTCGCAATGCGTGAGCTGGGCCGTGGCTGCATGAATCGCATCCGGAAGTTTCAATCCATGCTCGGCCCGTAGGCGAGATGCCGCGATGAGGATTTCTCGACTCACCGGCTCCATCTGTAATGAAGTCGACGGGCGCATGGCCTGGAGATAAGCCGCTTCTCTCTCACGGCTCCTATCCAACAGAGGCTTCACGAGCACTTCCGCCAAGGTCAGTTCACTCGTGACGGCTTGGATGGCTCCGTGATCGATGCGCTCAAAAAGCTGGGTTAAGGCTGGCCGAAAGACCGGATAGCCTTCCAATGCGTAAATAAAGATATTGGTATCGAGGTAGAGGCGTCCGGTGAGCGTCGTTAGGCTGGCCATGTGTTTCGTTCTTGACGAATGAACGCATCGGCCTCCTGAGGCGTGGTGAATCCCCCTGCTGCTGCACCGATGAAATTGGCGAGTGTAGCTATAGGTGCGTCGGGTGGTTCGGGAATGATGATGACGTCGGCAATGGATCCCGGCACCAATTCCGGCGATTCAATGTGTACGATTCCGCCGGGTTGTACCGTGACTTTTTGCTTGAGCACGTTCTGCATCGTGACCCCCGAGTGCTATCTCTGTCTCTCTGGACAAAAGTATTGTACGCAGCAGTTCCAATTGGCGCAAGTACAGATCATGTTGCGGCCATTTGGGGTGGTTGGTTGATGAAGCCGGCTTTCGAAGAAGCATCCATGTGCAGTCTTCTCTCACCCCCTGCAGCTGCGCCATCATCGCCGCTGGGTTCCAGTAGCCCCACATCGTTTGGATTTTCCCGTCCTGATTGATCTCGAACACATCGATGCCTTCGAAGACGACCTGCCTGCCGTTCTTGCCGGTGCCGCGTCCCGTGGATATGGCTGTGAGTTAGTTGCCGGATGGGAAGATCTGATCCGCCGTCAAGGCGATCTGTTCAAACGCTCCGAGCACCGCCACTAGAAATTGTCGCAGGTGAAGGAGTGTGAGTCGATCGAGCAGGCTCCCGCTCTCGCGATCCTACAGGTGCATCGCTTGACGGTCGGCGGTCGTGTTGAAGAGTAAGCGCCGATAGCGCGTCATGCAGGCCGGGCAATAGGTGTGGGACAGTTTGAGATCCCTCTCCTCGAATCGATATTTGCTGCAATACGTCTGCAGCGGTTGCCAATCTCCCTCTCCCTCTCCATCTATGGGGAGTCCGTCTCGGACGTGCTTGCAGACACAACAGGCCGCAATGATCGTCACCATACGACTATCCTTTCCCAATGGAGGTGAGATTCGGAGCATGACCGATAGGCGTGAGGGGTAGCGAGTGAGTTCTTCCGTTCGGATGTAGCTGCCGGCGAGGGGGTACTCACATACTCACAGCGAGACGGTTGTCGGCGTGTCAGCTGCCCGTTGCGAACCAGCTGCTCGACTGCTGCGAACACTTGGGTCCAAGTAGCGGTGGGGAGCCGTCGCGCAAGCTCGTCCGGCGGGTTTAGCTTGAGGTGATTCAGGTTCTGCAGAATGGTCGAACCAATGTCGCAAGCGATCCCTCTGACATCTTTCTGATGCCACTCAACTGTTGCGTCGGCATCGACGGGAAGTTCGACGAGGCTCTTTGCTGTGCTGGTGTCGCTCAACATAATAATACGGCCCGTCGGTCTCTTCCTGTCCTGACGATGACACATGATACATGTGTACCTGATGGGGCTCCTGTCGGACATCACCGATTGCACATTTATTCTCTCGACGTTTTGTTGATTGCGGCGTCGACGTTTGTGCTACGAAGAGACCCAAGAGGGCGTGAGATCCGGGAAGCGATAAAACCGGGGGTGTCATCTCCTCTGCCCAATCGATTGACTGGTCGCTTTCCATGGCGCTGTTGGAGCCAATGAGATCCTGGTGATCCGTTCTACTGGAGAGGTCGGCTCGTGAAAAATCCGCCGCATCACCGAGATCGGCGATGTGTACCTCGCCGCTGTGCCCGCACAACAGCCTACGCTCAGAAAGCCCCTCGTGGCTCTTCGTCCGTCGCTGCGCTACAATCTGCCTGAGGCAGAAATAGGTGCACGCATCACGGTATGCGGTAGCGTGGCGTCGATTAGTCACCTTCGACACCAGTGGATGTTGCAACTGGGACACGGTCGCAGTGGGTTGAGGTTCACTCGGAGTGCGTCTCATGATCGTGGAAGTCGAGTCGAATGACGATTGCGACAGCAGTGTCTTCGCGCGCTTCAAGGAAGTGGGGGCGGCTCGGCCGGTCGTTCAGGCGCGGCTCTATGAACGAAACCCTGCAGGCGAATGGTATTGGGTAACAGGTTGGAGTGACAACGAACGGTCACCGACCTGTCAGGCCTATACACAGACGGTCGAAGATTCGGGCGCGGGCTTGGCGCACGTGGTCTATGGTGGGATTTACGGCCTACGTTTTAAGCCGATCATTCCCGATGAACCGTGGAGTCTCGTGAACCCACATCAATGGGGAGAAGCCTACCTTTCGTTGGCCGATGCGCGTGATTTGCGTTATGCCGATTAGTTTTTCTGCCCCTGTGGACGTCCCCCTGTTTTCGCGCTGCCCTCGGGTGTAAACTTAATCAATAAGCGTCGCTGTATTCTCCGCACCAAACCAGTCCTCGACATCCCACCTTCTTCCAGGAGGTGCGTGCATGTTTTCCGCATGGGATTTCAACAGTTGGATCGCCAGCGTGGGGGTCTTGCTGGTCATCATCAGTTTCCTCGCGGGCTTAGGCGCACTTGTGAATGCACTCATGGCGTGGATCTGGGAGGATGAGAAGAAGGCCACTACAACAGCCCACACGCGCGAGCCGCAGAAAGAGGATCCGACTCGCAAGGTTGCGTAAGTGAGGGGCCATCGCGTGTCCCAGTTGCCGGTGGGCGTTCTGCCAGAGTCGTAGCGGTCGCAGCTGTAAGGAGAACGAGCATTCTTGCTTCAGCGTGATGCTCGATTACGGCCGTGGGATGGTCATGACCGATGCGTGACTGATCGAGTCGTTTGAGTAGAGTGTGAAGCCCCGTGCTCTGTGCCGTAGTTCAGCCGGAAGGCCGCTTTCCAGTAGCGGGAATCTCTGCCCTGAGGCCGAAGACGGCGGTCTTGAGCATCCTGTCAGATTCTCCTGCGCCATCTGTTTCCAATGAGGGGCTCTCAACATCGGACACCCAAGTTGTAAGTTCCTCGAGCCCCCTCTCGTAATACCCGTGCCGCCCTGACGATCATGGACTGCACCGGCCCTGCTGGTTGATCTGCCTTATCCGGTTGGGAGTATGATGAGTCATCCTTTGACGTGCGGAGGTCGCTCCGATCGGCCGGGTGTTTCGGCTGAGCAGGGGAGCGACGGGTGACGAGCCTTTCCCTCAAGGGAGCTGCGATGCGCACCGTCGTCGCTGTCGAATGGTCCGAGCAGTCTTCCAACGCCGTCAGGGTCGTCGGCCGCCTCTTCACGCACGAGGAGTTGACGCTCATCCATGCGATGGACCGTCGGCCCTTCGAACACTCGCTGTTTGGGCAACCGCTCGGCCGCAAAAGCGCCGGAAAATTTCGACAGGGGATGGTGGCGGCGGGAGAACGCCGGATCGAGCAAACCGGGGCCTTCATCCCTTGTACGATTCAATCCTCCCTTAGCGAGTCTA
>JACOEF010000761.1 GCA_024998705.1 Nitrospira sp. | reverse complement strand
GGTTATGTCCCCAGGAGAGAGTGCAATGAGATGTCCGCGTTGTTACGGTCCCATGATGATGATCAAGATGAAGGACATTGTCAGCGGAACACTGGCCTATGGGTGGGGCTGCCGCCAATGTGGCGCGGTCATCGATTCGCTGATTGATGTCCATCGCCAGTGGCACCTGGAGCCCCGTGCGACCTGGGCGCATCTGGCGGTGGCTTCCTGCTAGATGCCGCGCACCCGGCTCCCTGTTGTGCAGGGTGCGGTAGGCTCCGATGAGTGGAATGTAGGATAAGAGCTTGGAAGAGTGAGGACTAGGTTATGTTGCACGCCGCATTGATTTCCCTCGTGCTTGGACTCGTGGTTTGGGGGCTTAATTGGACCGGGCTCGCTGAGATGCCGACCCAGGTCTATTGGGTCTTGACCGTGGGGGGAATGCTGTTGATGCTGATTCATGTTGCGACAAGGCGACCGGCCCGCGTGTGGTAAGGAGGCGTATCGGCATGCGACCGCTTTGTGCACCCATCATGACCGTCGTGCTGGGAATCAGCGCCCTATGCCTCAGTGATGCAGCTGCTGCGGAAGCGCGGACGCCGCAAGAGGCGGCGGCCATTCTCGCGCAGTCGTACGCACAACTGCTCATGCGATCCGTCGGGACGGAGCCGGGTCCGTCACAGACGAACGACGTGGAACACCAACGATATATTGTCCAGTCCGGTTATGCCGCACAGTTGGCACAAGGGGAGAAGACGGTGAAGCAGGTCGTCGAGGCGATTGCCCTGTCATCGGAATTTAATGCCAAGTGGATCACACCCCACATGGGTACGGCGCAGGTCGGTTCGGCACCGGGGGTCCCACCCGTGGCGTATCCGGAGAAAGCCATCGACAATCTGTATTGCGCGTTATTAGGCCGGCGTGTGGACAGTGCGTCGTTGGCCAGCGCTCGCAAAGATCTGGTGAGTTCCGGTTTTGAACGGGTGATTCGTGACGTGATCGACGGGAAGGAATACCGTGCCCGGTTTGGTGATACGAAGGTGCCTCAATTGAGTAGTGAGAAACAGGTTACAGTCGGTTGCCCACAAGTCGCTTTGTAGCAGAGGCTCTCGCGCCGCAGCCTCAGGGGTTGTCAGCGCAAGTGACTTGAACGGGTGACCAGAATATCATCGCAGGTAGGAGAGGTAGCGCATGAGTATGACGCCAGAAGAACGCATCACCAACATGACGAAAGCGATCAATCAAGCCATCAAGGTGATGGGGGATCGTTTCGGGTCGACAGAGGAAGATGTGGCACGAGCCATCCAAGGCCTGAAGGCCTCAATGCAGACGGCACCTCAGGAGAAGCCGGTGCCAGTCGGGGCCGCCACTCAGGCCTAAGGGCTGCGGTAAGCCTCACTGGGCCAACTGTTTGATCGGTGAGGGAGCCATGTGGTTAGGCGATGCTCCGATGTCTCTCGTCGTTGAGAGCATAGGTGTCATCTGTACTCCCTGCTGTCTCCCGGCGCGAGTCACCCAACGGACTAGGCCTCAATATCGCTTGACTCCGATCGCCGTAGCGCTTAGCGTGAAGGTATGACGTGCCAAGCCTCGTCGACTGTTCTCTCCCTCGCGCTTGTTCGTTCCTTCCTGCGCGACTGATTGTCCGGTCTCCGCCGCTTCTTACGCCAGAGTGCCCTGCACTAACTGATGATGCCGTCTTCGTGAACGGAGCGATTGTCGTTTCCGG
>JACOEF010000760.1 GCA_024998705.1 Nitrospira sp. | reverse complement strand
GTTCCTGGCATTGAAGTGTGTGCAAGGCATGAGGTCTGGCTCGAGTCAACGTCTGCGCCAACCCGGAGTCTCGGCGCGTGGCATACGTTCTCGCTTGCCCAAGACACAGTACCTACCGCAGAGAGTCGTTCCCTTTCTGCTCACGAACCAGGCAGAAGCCTCCTTCTCCAGCTGGTCCATGATGCTGAATGGCTTCTCCAGCAACCCTCTCTTTCTGTCGATCACTCAGCGCTGTGGAAGCGTTATCGCTTTCTACTCAGAGAACAAGGACTCAGCAGTTATCGAGGAAAGGTTTCGATTGGGAAACTCCTCGCGCGCATCCATCAGACAATCCCCATGGCAATGCTATCTCGAAACGAAGGCACCTCCGGGCGCCTAACCTCAGGAAGAGGCCTTCTTAGCCTCCTGCGCAAGCCGCGGGG
>JACOEF010000759.1 GCA_024998705.1 Nitrospira sp. | reverse complement strand
GCCCTGAGCCTTGCTCATGAGGAGTTGGAACAGCGGGTCACAGAGCGAACGGCAGAGTTGAGCGAAGCCAATGAGCGTCTTCGCGTGCTCTCCCGTCGGCTGATGGAGGTGCAGGAGCTGGAGCGCCGGGCGATTGCCCGCGATCTGCACGATGAGATCGGGCAGGCCCTAACGGTCGTCAAATTGAACCTGCGGGAATTGCGCACGCTCCCGAATTGCGAGCCTGTTGAGGAGCCGATTGCGGACAGTTTGGAGATCTTGGCGCAAGTGCTTCAACGCGTTCGTAGTCTGGCATTGGATCTGAGGCCCGCCCTCCTGGATGAATTGGGGTTGGTTCCTGCTCTCAGATGGTATGTCGGCAGGCAAGCCGAACGCGCCGGGTGGGAAATGCAATTTGTCGCGGAAGGAGTCCTCGACCGGCCTTCTCCGGACATCGAGATTGCCTGCTTCCGGCTCGCGCAGGAAGCGCTCACGAATGTGGCACGTCACTCACAGGCCAGGCAGGTCGACGTCCGGTTGGAGACAGAGGCACAAACGTTGATTCTTGTCATTTGCGCTGATGGAATTGGATTCGATCCGGAGGCGGTGCGCGTCGGGGCGCGAGCTGGTACGAGTGTCGGCCTGTCCGGGATGGAGGAGCGAGTACGGCTCACCGGGGGACAGTTCATCATAGCGTCAGCACCCGGCGAAGGAACGGAGATTCGGGCGGTCTTCCCGATCCATGTTCAGTCGGATGGCGCGCGAGAGGTGTCTCGATGAACGAGATCAGAGTCCTGCTGGCAGAGGATCATACGCTGGTGCGGGCCGGGTTCCGGGTGTTGCTGGAGAAACTGGACGGCATCCTGGTCGTCGGGGAAGTGAGCGATGGTCGGGAGGCCTTAAAGGTTTCGAAGGAGATCGTTCCGGATGTGGTCTTGATGGACATTGCGATGCCGGGCATGAACGGACTGGAAGCAACGAGTCGCATGCGACAGGAATGTCCGCGGACGAAAGTGTTGATGCTGTCGATGTATACCACCGAAGAATATCTCAAGGAAGCCCTGCGAGCAGGCGCATCCGGCTACTTGCTCAAAGATGCCGATCGAGCGGAGCTTGAACTGGCCATCAAGACGGTGCGTCGAGGGGAAACGTATTTGACACCCGCGGTAGCGAAGTTTACTCTTGATGCCTACTGCCGTCAGGATGGTGCGAGGACCGGCCCATTAGGGAAGTTGACGGGACGTCAACGTGAGATACTTCAGCTCATTGCCGAAGGCTGTTCAACCAAGCAGATCGCCCAGCGCCTTGATCTGAGTGTGAAGACCGTAGAGACTCACCGCGCACAACTGATGGAACGCTTGGAGATCCATGATGTGCCGGGCCTTGTCCGCTTGGCCATTCGGACGGGATTGGTTCAGTCTGATACATGAGCGGTGACCGCTGATTGTGCGCAAGTTCCCTTTTATCCTATCGGACAGCCTTCAGGTATAATTTAGTGGGCAGCTCAGGGAATCCCCTATTACCGCTCCATGGTCGAGCATGCGATTAGTAACCGCCGCTTGTAAGGAGTTGTGTGTGCAAATATCGGTCCCGCATCCGATGATCCAGCCCCACGTTTTGATTGCATGAAAACGCTACGAGTGGGCGTCAT
>JACOEF010000028.1 GCA_024998705.1 Nitrospira sp. | reverse complement strand
GCGTAATGGCCCTGCTGCGAGAAGATCGTGGTGACCCGAGGCCCCCACAGGTGCTTGACCGCCGACAAAATCCGCAGCTTGTCATCAATCAGCACATACTGCTCAGCGGGGTACCGCGCTTCAATGTCGTCTAATTCTTCCTCCTTATGTACGTAGATCAGCACCTGGCCGTCCACGGCATCGAAGAGACCCGCGCGCGCGATTTTGTGCGGTTGAAAGACCGCATCTCCATCGGAGACCAGGACGACCGGACCGCGCTGCTTCAGATGGGTCACCACCGCAAGCGCATCGGGGAAGAGACACTTCGAAAAGGGGTAATTGAGCAGAAACTGCGACACCATGAGGATGTGCGCATCATGCTGATACTCGCGCCGGTACCGTTGGAGCGCGCCGAGGTAGTCGGCATACCCCAGTTCGTCCCGTAGTTGCTTGAAGAGGCTCCAATACCGCTGTTGCTGGTTGTGCCCGAGGGTTTGCTCCAGATAGCGTCCCAAATCGCTCGTCACTCGATCGGCATCAAGCAGCGTGTTATCGACGTCGACGAGAAATACAACTTCGTGGCTCATCATGGTGCACCTCGCTCATTTCGGTGTCGTAGGAGTACTTGCCATGTCATTCGAAACAGCAAGTCTCGTTCCACTCGACTCGATGCACACACACCTTATAATCGCGAGCGATTCAGGGCACCTTCGTCATGTATTCGCCGGACGAGACGTCGTCGAACCGTGAATGCCCACGGTTTTTCACACGACGTCGCTACTTCCCGCGATGGGATGGGAATATGTCGGAGGGAGATGCTCAAGAGGAGCCAGGGACGTGGGTCGTGACAGCCCCAACTTCTTCATTCGGCTGCGCAACGTGCTGGGATTGATCTTCAGTCGGTTTGCCGCCCCAAGCGGGCCGTAAATCCGCCACCCGGCTTGTTCAAGGGTGTGAAGGATGTGAAGGCGTTCAGAGTCGTGCAATGTAGCGACCGGTTCCGTGGCGATGGGTGGCCGCTGGGAAGGAATCATACTGCGTTCATCGATTGTCACCAACTGCGATGGCGCGAGAATCGTTGCTCGCTCAATGACGTTCTGGAGCTCGCGGATATTGCCCGGCCAATCATAACGCGTCAATCGTGCCAATGCCTCGGCATCGAAGATGACATCACCTCGGTTGAGTTTCGTCCGACAGAGCTGGAGGAAATGCTGCGCCAACAACGGAATATCCTCGCTGCGATCTCGCAAGGGAGGAAGTGTGAGGGGAAACACCATCAGTCGATAGTATAAATCGGCTCGAAAACGTTTCTCCGCCACGGCTTAAGCGAGATCCACATTCGTCGCCGCGATGAGGCGGACATCCACGGAGACCGATTTCGCCCCTCCCACTCGATCGACTTGATGATCCTCCAGCACACGTAACAGTTTGGCCTGCACCTCTAACGGCATCTCCCCGATCTCATCAAGAAAGAGTGTGCCCTCGTGAGCGAGTTCAAATCGACCCTGATGCCGCTGAACCGCGCCCGTAAAGGCGCCCCGCTCGTGCCCGAACAACTCACTCTCTACAAGACCGCTGGGCAGCGCCGCACAATTGAGCCGCACAAAGGGCTTGTTGCGACGCAGGCTATTTTCATGGATCGAGCGGGCGACCAACTCTTTTCCGGTGCCGGTCTCCCCCATTATCAGGACCGTTGTGGACGTTGCAGCCACTGCCTGAATTTGCGCCAACACCTTGCCGAGAATCTCGCTTTTGCCGACCAAGAGGCCGAAATTGCATTCCTGCTTAATCTCTTCGGTCAGGTAGGCATTCTGCTTGGTCAGCTGCTGGCTCAGCTGGGTCAGCTGTTCATAGGCCTGCACATTCTCAATGGCCAGCGCAACCTGAGTCGCCACCTGACGCAAAAACTCTACCGTCTCGCTATCCGGCTCACCTGAGGCCACACTCCCGATATTGAGTGTGCCCAGGCAATGCCCGCGAACAAGGAGCGGGAGGTTCACCATTCGGCCGAGACCTTCCTGCGCATAATACTGATCTTCGATGAACACTTGGTGCTGCTGCAGGTGAGGCCGAACATGGACCTCCTGGTGGTCATAGACCCATCCCACCGCACTGCCGCTTCTCGGAATAATGGCGCCGCGCTGGAGCACGCGCTTCGGCATATTGGTCTCAAGGGCATGAAACCGAAAGCCGTCTTCCTCTGGTGCATATAACAGAACTCCGGCTCGTTCCCAGGAAATGACTTCCTTGATGCACTCAGTGCAGGCTTGCCACAGATTGTCCATCTTGCGCTGTGAGTTTAATATATTCGAGACTTCAAGTAGGGCGTGATATCGACGATGGACCACTGTCATCACCACCACTCCCCACGTTGAGTATTGACACGCATCAAGATCGGCTCAGGGTGCATCTGCTATCCACATGCCCTGCGATGAACAACGTCCTGTGAGTTCAGTTCAAGCAACATCCTTATCAAGCAACATCCTTGCCCACAACGCTTTCCACTACGCCCATGCCGGCAAAGGGCACAACTCTCCCGCAATCCATGCAGCGACTGAACTCCTGGAACCCTCCCAGAGACGGCTCACCTACATATCCCTCACCATGCAGCCACACCCTCACAGAAGCGGAATAGCAATGAGCGCACTGTGCGTAATCGCTCAACTTTCCTCCCACCGGGCGACTACCGCCACGCGCCGAATCCTGTCTCCGGTCCCGGACGATCGACTTGCGCGTTTCAGATACTCCATGATGATCTCGCTCATTTTTTTAGAAGGCGTGGTCCCCTATTACTCAGACTGAAGCCGCTGCTCGAAGACTACAATTCACATGGCAACAACTGAAACCATGCCCCCAACGAATAGACCTACCTCCGCGACGAGAGCAGTCGTTCAGGAAGAGATTCCTGCCAAGGTCTTTTCAGGAACATCTGGTGGAGATTTTACTGACGGGCGGATCGGTTTTCTTCGTACGGAAGGTAGCTACTTGTCGGCGAGTCTGCATTCAGATCTACGCGTTCATGATCTGCGACACACCGTCGCGCCGAGATTGCAGCAGGTTGGAGTCGATGACGAAATCTTACAGACACTACTCACCCACGCCGTGCTCGGGCCGTCGGCAAGCTACTCAAAATGCTACTAAGTAGTTATTTGTGATGTGACCGGGAGCTGTGATCGGCCGTGGAAGGACTCGAAAAAGCCTATCCGCCGGCATATGAGACAAACGCAGCAGTGGATGGAGCTGCGATGGTCTCTGATTTGGATGGTGAGTCGGCTGGGATTCGAACCCAGGACCCTCGCCTTAAAATGGCCCCAGGCGACAAGTAAAATCAATACCTTACGTATTTAAATATTCCAGTCTGACACACGGTTTAACAACGGCTTACAAATTGGCTGTCCGATATAGGACGCGCATGGAATCATAGCCGTGGACTAGCCACCCAGGGCGCGTGAGGGATAGGGTGTGGCGCTGACAGACTTTTTGTTTTGGAAGAGATTGCAGACAGTCTGTAGGTGTACCACCAGCGAGAGAGCCGCATCGTCTCCCACAAGACTCGTCTAAGACAGCGTATATTCCGGTGGTTGCATCGAATGAACATCTGCTCGGCCCTACTATAGACGCTCACCAATCATTGAGTGCATCGGCGTAATTCGTCCTCCCGACAGACCAGCCCGCGAGGTTCCGGAGTGAGCAAATATGGCAATGTCATTCACCGGGCCTGGGGATGGTGCATTTTTAACGCTAGGAGGCGACTCGTATGATAGCTCAATGAGAAGGCGAGGGAGAATGAGCGATTACAGGCGCAAAAAAGCGTAAACTTGCCGCTGACCGTGCCAGCACATTTTGCTCCTGGGAGGATGGCAAATGGACGATCACAAAGAACAAAAATACTCGGTTATCGACCTATTGGGCCCTAACGATGTGACACCCCTTCTGCGCCTTTTGCACGATCCCTCCATAGACGTGCGGACCGGAGCTTTGCGCGCGCTGATATTGCTGCTTGTATCTCCATGTATCAGGCTCAAAGTGGACGATTCAATTATTGATTTATTATTCGCAATGCTTGTTGGGCAAAGTGATTCACCCATACCCCTTACGATACCGTCCATAACTGCAATCGAAGACGAGTTTCGCCAAACAGCTATCCAAGTTATGGCTGCGATAAGAGAACGCAGTCATCGGCAGGGTCTTGCGACGGACATCACCGAAACAAGAGGATCTTGCTCACAAGGTTCAAAGATTCTTGATGAGGCCATCGATCTGCATGAGTTTGCTGAGGGATCGGC
>JACOEF010000206.1 GCA_024998705.1 Nitrospira sp. | reverse complement strand
GGCCGCCGAATTGATACCGCATCGCCGAGAGGACCTTTTCGGCAAAGGTATGGTCTTGGCGCGATCGGAACCTGGTGTAGAGCGAGGCCGACAGGACCTCCGCCGGCACTCCTTCCTCGACCGCCGCCATCACCGTCCAGCGACCCTCGCCCGAATCCTGAACGGAACCGGTAAAATTGGACAGGTCCGGATTATCCGCCAGCGCAGCGGCGGTCAAGTCGAGCAGCCACGAGCCCACCACACTGCCCCGTCGCCACACCTCGGCAATGTCCGGAAGGTTCAAGTCGTATCGTATCTCCTCAGGGAGCTGCTTCGAGTTGGCATGCCGAAAAATATCGAAGCCCTCTGCGTAGGCCTGCATCAGGCCGTACTCAATACCGTTGTGGACCATTTTCACGAAATGGCCGGCGCCGGCAGGCCCGCAATATAAGTAGCCGTCTTCTGCCGTTCCCTTCATTCCGTCCCGCCCCTTGGTCCGTTGGATGTCACCCCGACCAGGCGCCAGGGTTTTAAAGATCGGATCAAGATGCGCCACCACGGGTTGGGGGCCGCCGATCATCAGACAGTAACCCCGCTCCAACCCCCAGGTTCCCCCGCTTGTTCCGACATCCACGTAATGGAGCCCTCTCACCGTCAGCGCCTTGGCACGCCGGACATCATCCTTGAAATAGGAGTTCCCTCCATCGATGACGATGTCCTTCGAACTGAGCCGCTGGGCAAGCGCCTCCACGGTCGCTTCGGTGGGGTCGCCCGACGGCACCATCACCCACGCAATCCGCGGTGGCGTTAAGCACCGAATGAGCTCATCCATAGAACCAGCGCCGACAGCCCCCTCAAGAACCAGCCGCCGGACCTGTTCGGGATCCTTGTCGAACACCACACACTGGTGTCCACCACGGATCAACCGCTTCACCATATTGGCTCCCATTCGCCCCAATCCGATCATCCCCAGTTGCATAGATTGCCCCCTACTCCGGCAACGCCGACGCCTTGCTGTTGTCCATCACTCACCACCAGCCACCGCTCCACCCGATTCGACGGGACGGTTACGGCGGATTCACTTTTTTCTCTTCCCACAAGCGCTGTCCACCGATGAACGCATGGGCGTTGCCCCCAAGACGAACACCTTCCGGAGGGTGCTTAAATTTTTTGGCATTGCCGCCGCCGATCAGGATATCGTCCGCCACCAGCGCGTGCTTCAGGCGGATCACCACATCCTCTACCGTCCGTCGCCATTTCTTTTTACCAAGCCGCTCAAACCCCCGGCGCCCGACATAATCCTCGAAGGTTCCATCTTTCTTGTACGGCAAATGTGCCAGCTCCATCGGCATGATCACATTGTCTGCAATCAATGCAGAGCCCAGCCCGGTTCCCAGGCCGAGAAACAGCATCCTGCCTCCCTCATAACCGCCGAGGGCCTGCATGGCCGCATCATTGATCAACGTAACGGGACATCCGAAGGCCTTCTTGAAATCGAACCCTACCCAACCGGCTCCCAAGTTTTTGGGTTCTGCCAACAATGCACCACGGATCACGGGGCCGGGATACCCAATCGAGACCACGTCGTACTTCGAGCCCTGGATCGCCTTCAGCACGCCGGCGACCATCTTCTGTGCCGTCAATGCCGGTCCGGACGGAAACGTGCGCACACGTTGCTGCCCGGACAGCCGCATCTTGACGTGAGTGCCGCCGACATCCACCACCAGGATCTTCATCCGTTGCCCTCGGCGACACACCGCACCGCCAGGCTCCACCTGACAGAGCCCACCCCGGCCGTCATTCATGCTCCTTCGGGCTCTGCCACCCTCCGAACGGAGCGATCAGCCCCTGGGACTCGTTCGGCCCCCATGTGCCCGGTTCATACTCATACACCGTCGTCGGCGTCCTCACGATTGGATCCACCACGCGCCACGTCGCTTCAACGCCATCCTGCCGCGCGAAGAGCGACGCATCACCGATCATGGCATCACCAATCAGACGTTCGTAGGCCTCCATCTCGTCGCCACGCTGGTGACAGACGAAAAGCTCCGTTTCGGATCCGATCATCTTTTCTCCCGGCACCTTGGCGCGAGCCCCGATGGCCACCGCCATTCGATCAGGACCGAGCCGAAAACGCACATAATTGCGTTGCCCCCCTGCGCCTCAGCAAACACGTTCTGGGGCGGACGCTTCAAGGTCACGAAGACTTCCGTGGCCGTGACCGGCAGGCATTTGCCGGCCCGGATAAAGAACGGCACTCCAGCCCAGCGCCAGGAATCAAGCTCGATCTGAAGCGACGCAAATGTCTCGACTTGCGAATCGGAGGCCACCCCGGCTTCCTTTCGATAGCCGCGAAACTGTCCACGGACCAGGGTGTGCTCGGTCAGCGGCCGCCTACGTTTGAATATCTTGATCCGCTCATCGCGCAACGCTTCCCCCGCGCCGCTGATGGGCGGTTCCATCGCCAGATTCGCCACCACTTGCAGGAGGTGGTTTTGGACCACATCACGAAGCGCCCCGGTTTCTTCATAAAAGCCACCTCGACCGGACACGCCGAACTGTTCCGCCATCGTGATCTGCACGCTTTCCACGTACCCGCGATTCCAAATCGGTTCGAGGAATGAATTGGCGAAGCGGAAGTACAATAAATTCTGGATCGACTCCTTGCCCAGATAATGGTCGATCCGGAAGATCGCCGACTCGTGGAAGGCCCGATGCAGGGTCTGGTTCAACGCCTGGGCTGAGGCAAGATCCCGCCCGAACGGTTTTTCGACGACCACCCGTGCACCCTGCGCACAGCCGGATGTATTCAGCCCGTCGACGGCTGTGGGGAATACGCTCGGCGGGATCGCCAGGTAATAGAGGGGGTGTCGGGCGTCGCCGAGTTTCTTGCGGAGGCGCGTGAACGTGCCCGCATCCTCATAATCGCCGTCGATATACTGCAGCAGCTGCACAAGCTTGGCAAAAGCCGCCTCATCCACTCCACCGCCAAACCGTGTGAGGCTCTCACGAACCCGCTCTCGGAGCTGTTCGATGGTGCGATTCCCTTTCGCCACCCCGATGACCGGCACCGTCAGATGCCCCCGCTTGATCATGGCCTGCAAGGCGGGAAAGATTTTCTTGAATGCCAAGTCGCCCGTAGCGCCGAACAACACGAGCACATCTGTGCGCGAGTCCATCATCAAGCCCCCCAGATTGAATCACATGGTTTCATCAACTACAGCGGCTTCATGCCAACGCCTGCTCCATGGCCGACCTCAACGTCGCCAGTCCCGCTTGGACGTCGGCGCCCAGATGCACTCGCAACAGCCGCCGATCTCGCTCCGCCAGGACCTGGAAATCTCCGCGAGCCTGTGCCGCTTTGACGATTCCGAACGAATAACGCTGGCCTGGTACCGGCAGATCGACGGCATCGTCATGAGTGATCTGGAGAAACAGGCCGCTGTTCGGGCCCCCCTTATAGGCCTGTCCCGTGGAGTGGAGAAATCGAGGCCCCAAGCCGAGGCATGTGGCGACCTGTTTCCGGTCCCGCACCCCATGGCGAATCGCTTGGAGGGCCGCGTCATGTTCCGGACTCATTTCGAGATAGGCGAGGAGCGCAAAATACTCACCCGCGGCAAGCCGATTCAGGTGCGCGGTGAGATACCCCTTGAGCGATGGCGATGCTCCCGCCGCCGACCGAAGGAGCGTCGCATAGTGAGGAACCGCATAGAGTGTGAGCCCCTCCGCCTCGAAAAACGGAGATTCCGGCGGAAGGGTCTTGGTTCGTTCATACTCCGTGGTCAACTGTTTGGTCGCCAGTTTGCTCGCCTCCACATCCGGCTGGTTAAACGGATTGAGCTCCAGGATCGACCCTGCCACCGCCGTGGCAAATTCCCAGCGGAACAATTCTTGCCCCAAGTCATAGCGCTCAGCCACCGAAATACGAACCACCGGTTGGCCGGCATGCTCAAGCACGTCGATGGCCTCGTCCTGGCTCTTCTCGGGCTCTGCCTGCAACCGGACATAGACGAACAACCGGTCGGCGCCATAGACCTCAGGAGGTCCAAGCGTTTCACGATCGATCGGAACGATCCCCTTCCCCTCCTTGCCGGTCGACTCGGCCAGGAGTTGCTCAAGCCAGGCGCCCAACGCCGCCAAGCCGGGCGAGGTGATGATCGTCACCTTGTCGCGGTCATGATTGGCGCACACCCCGAGGATCGTGCCGAGCACCAGGCCCGGGTTTTTCTCAGCCGGCACATACGAAGAACAGGCCTCCACCATTTCCTCGGCGCGTTCGAGAAACTGAGCGGCGTCGACACCCATCACCGCAGCAGGCACCATCCCGAAGTTTGACAAGGCCGAATAGCGGCCTCCGATCGTGAGAAGCCCGAAGTAGAGATGGCGAGACCCGTCGGTCTCGGCCGTGTGTTGCAGGGCCGAACCGGGGTCGGTGATCGCAATGAACTGCTGTACGGCCGCTCGGGCTCCCACGAGGTGCTGCAGGCGGTCAAAAAAGTATTGTTTGAGGATGTTCGGCTCAAGGGTGCTGCCGGACTTACTCGAGACGATGAATAACGTCGTCGCAAGCTGAACGCTTTTCTCGACGGTTTGGATCTGAGCAGGGTCGGTCGAGTCCAGCACGTGGAGCTCCGGATACCCTGCTTGTTTTCCGAACGTCTTCCGCAACACTTCCGGGCACAGGCTCGAACCACCCATTCCCAATAACACCGCATGGGTGAATCCTCTGCGCCAGGTTTCTTCGGCGAGATTGGTGAGCAGCGGGAGATGAGCCAACTGTTGATCGGTGACGCCCAGCCAGCCGAGCCAATGGCTTTCGTCCTGATTGGTCCAGAGAGCCGGATCGCGATCCCACAGCCGCCGCACCTTGTGGCCGTCGCTCCATGCCTTCAGCGAGGATTGCACAGCGGTAGCCAGGTGTTGCGGCAGCTTATAGGATTGCCCATCGACCAGAACCGATGGGTTCCCTTTGGATTGCTGTTCGACCGCAAGCAGCAGCTTGTCAAAGGCGTCCCTGAACAACTGCACCCCTTCATCCAAGAGCCGATCGGTGATCGCTTTCATCGAGAGCCCCGCTCGCTCCAAGTCCCGCAGGCTGGCCTTCGCATCATTGACTCCCTCGGTAATCCGAGTGACTGGAAGGCCGTGATCACGGAACGCCTCGAGCGTCGCAGGAGGGATCGTATTGACGGTCTCCGGACCGATCAGTTCCTCCACATACAGCACGTCACGGTAGGCGTGATTTTTTGTGCCGGTACTGGCCCAGAGGAGCCGCTGGGTCATCGCCCCTCGCCGAGCGAGCGCTTCCCAGCGTGAACCGGAGAACAGCGTTTGGTACCGCTGATAGGCCAGCTTGGCATTCGCAATGGCAACCTTCCCTCGGAGATTCCTGAGCATCGCCTGTTCCGCGCCATCCCTGACAGTGTTCAGGCGCGCGGCGATCGCGCTATCCACCGCCGTATCAATGCGGCTGACGAAAAAGCTGGCGACACTCGCCACGCCGCTCACATCACCGCCCCTCGCCGCCAACTGTTCCAAACCCGTGAGATAGGCCTCGGCGCCCTGTTCATACCTCTCCTGCGCGAAGATGAGGGTCACATTGACATTGATCCCATCCCCGAGCAGTGGGGCGATCGCCCTGATCCCCTCCGGAGTCGCCGGAACCTTGATCATCAGGTTGTCGCGTCCGACGGCCTCCCAGAGCCGCCTCGCCTCATCGAGCGTGCCCCTGGTGTCATGGGCCAAACGAGGCGAGACCTCAAAGCTCACGTAACCGTCACGCCGATTCGTCCGGGCATACACCGGTCGCAGAAGGTCCGCCGCGGCCCGGATATCCTCGATGGCCAACCATTCGTAACAGACTTTCGCGTCCAGACCAGGCTCTAGCCTGAGAGCTCTCAGGGATTCGGCATAGTCCGAACTGCCGCTGATAGCCTGCTCGAAAATGGTGGGATTGGAGGTCATTCCAGATAAACCATCGTTGGTAATGAGGCGTTGTAACTCCCCACTGCTCATGAAACTCCGCCGGATAAAATCCAACCAAACGGATTGTCCGAGCATGGAGAGGATACGAACCGGATTCATCGTGGCGGTCTGTGAGACGTTCATTGTGGTATCTCCTTGAAGATGGTCGTGACAGGATTACACTTCTCTCCATGCACTCGTCCGATGAACTGGTTTCTCGCGCGACGGGTCTGTAACCAACTGCTCCCTGACCGCAGCCATCACGCGATCAGGGGTAAACCCGAACTTCCGTTGCAACTCCTTCAAGGGTGCCGAGGCGCCGAATGTGTCCATCCCGATGCTCATCCCCGCCGCCCCCACATAGCGATCCCATCCAATCGTGGCGGCTTCCTCGACGGAAATCCGAGCCGTCACATGCGGCGGAATCACCTGGTCGCGATAGGCTGGACTCTGCCGTTCGAACAGCTCCCAGCACGGCATGCTCACCACACGGACTTGCACCCCTTCCGCGATGAGGCATTCGTAGGCTGCCAAGCAGAGCGACACTTCGCTCCCCGTCGCCAGCAGCAAGACTTCCGGCTGTCCGCCCGGCGCCTCGGCTAACACATAGGCCCCCCGTGCCAGGCCGGATGCCGAAGCATATTTCGTACGGTCCAGGGTCGGAAGCGCCTGTCGGCTGAGCACGAGTGCGGCCGGCTCATGATGAAGGGACATGATGACCCGCCAGGCCTCCACACCTTCATTGGCATCGGCCGGCCGAACCACCAGGAGTCCGGGAATCGCTCGCAGCGACGCCAACTGTTCGATGGGCTGATGGGTGGGACCATCTTCCCCCACGCCGATCGAGTCGTGCGTGAACACATGAATCACGGGAATCTCCATGATCGCGCTGAGCCTGATCGCCGGTTTCGCGTAATCGCTGAAAATGAGAAAGCCCGATCCGAAGGCCCGCACTTTAGAGAGAGACAAGCCGTTGAGGATCGCCGCCATGGCATGTTCGCGTACCCCGAAATGCAGATTGCGACCGCTATAGTCGGTGGCAGAAAAATCGCCGGCGCCGTCGTACACGAGCCGAGTCTTGGTCGAGGGGGCCAGGTCTGCCGAGCCTCCGATCAGCCAGGGGACTCGACCCGCCACGGCGTTCAACACCTTGGCCGACGCATCCCGTCCGGCCAGCCCCTTCTGATCCACCGGAAAACTCGGCAAATCTCGCTCCCACTCGCGAGGAAGCTCCCGATGCTGCATTCGATACAAGTCGTCTGCCAACTCCGGGTACGCCGACCGATACGCGGCAAATCGCATCATCCACTGCTCCCGCGCCATTCGCCCGCGTTCTCCCATGAGACTCTGAAAATGTTCCGGCACCCCGTCCGGCACGAGAAACTGTGCCTCCTCCGGCCAGCCATACGAGCGCTTCGCCAGTGTGATTTCTGCGTCGCCCAACGGCTCCCCATGCGCGGCGCTGGTGTCCTGTTTATGTGGCGCCCCATAAGCGATATGGCTATCGACGATGATCAAGGTGGGCCGATCTTCGCACTCCTTAAACGCTCTCATGGCGCGGTCGAGCATCATCAGATCGTTGGCATCGGAGACCCGTGTCACATTCCACCCATAGGCGCTGAAACGGGTCGCCACATCTTCACTGAAGGCCAGACGCGTGCTCCCTTCGATCGTGATGTGGTTGTTGTCGTAGATCCAGCAGAGATTGGACAGTTTGAGATGGCCGGCCAACGAGGCCGCCTCTCCCGTCACACCTTCCATCATGCAACCGTCGCCGCACAGGGCGTAGACGTCATAATCGATCATCCGAAAGCCAGGTCGGTTGAAGTACGCACCCATCCACCGGCCGGCCATGGCCATCCCCACACTCGTGGCTATGCCTTGCCCTAAAGGACCGGTTGTCGTTTCCACTCCTGACGTCCAGCGATACTCCGGATGGCCTGGGCACTTGCTCTCCAGTTGCCGGAACTTCTTGATGTCATCCAGCGTGACCGACAGGTCTCCCACGGTTTCATACGCGGGATTGACGGCCCTCACTCCGGTGAGATGGAGCAGCGAATAGAGCAGCATGGACGCATGTCCGATCGAGAGCACGAACCGGTCGCGGTCGGGCCAGATCGGATCTTGCGGATCGAAACGCAGGAAATGCTGCCACAGCCAATAGACCACGGGAGCCAGGGCCATGGCCGTGCCGGGATGTCCGGAATTCGCCTGTTGGACCGCATCCATCGACAAGGTCCTGATGGTGTTGATGCATTGTTGGTCTATCGATTGCGCCTTCATCGCGACTGGACTCCTTCGGTCTACACATCGTTTTCCCGCGGTGCGTGCTCCCCCTGAGGATGCCATGACCCCGCTCACATCTTTACGGCAACCGGACTCGCCTGATGAATCGGCGCGAACGGACTGTCAAGGGCATCTAATGGAAAGGTTGGTGTCAGGCCGGTCCGACGTAGCGCCTCAGCAATGCGCTCCGGCCGTCCCCAATCGCTCCATAACGCATTCGTGAGCTCCGTCACCGCCACTCGATCCGGCACACGCTGGAGGAGATCGGAAGAAAAATTCTTGTTCGGCATGGTCTGATAGATCGACTCCAAGGTCTGAGCCTCCTCCGATGTCCCGATGGCCCGACCGAGTCGTTCGAACCGCTCCACCAGTTCGGGGAAACATTGCTGCCCCAGGCTCCAGAGCGTCTCCACCTTGGCCACCATCACCATCGTATTCCAGAGTCCATGAGTCGCCAGAGCCTCATCGGCCTCCTACGCCGTGGGCTTTTCGAGAAAGGCCCGCACCGCCTGAACCGGATTCGCTCCAGCATCGGTGAGTCGTTCCCCGGGTAGAATCCAGCCATAATCCAATTCGAGCCGATCGGGTGCCACGCCGAGTAAGACGATACGGTCATGGAGCCGCTCGGTCACCAAGACCACATTCCGCACGGTGGCGAGAAACCGCCCTTCCGGATAGACGAAGTGGTCGGACGGATAGATGATCACGGTCGCCTGGGGATCGCGCGCCCGTACGTAGGTCAACGGTAAAAACACGCCGGCCGCTGTATCCCTGTTGGCAGGCTGAAACAACACCGTCCCGACCCCGCGCCCGTCCAGTTGCGTCATGGCTTCCTGACAATGGGACTGCGCAATGACCAGGATGGACTGCGCCGCCGGTGTGAGGCACGCGGCCCGATCCACGGTATGCTGAAGCAGGGACCGTGTGCCGACAAAGGTACAAAATTGCTTCGGTCTCGACCGGCCCAACCATCGCTGGACGAAGGATCCCACTCGCGTGCCTTCGCCACCCGCCAACACGATGGACCACGTGTTCCCTTGGTTGTTTTGATGTGTCATCTGTCCCTCCTTCCCTTACTGGTTACCACGGGCAGGCAGGCGCCCCTATTCTCGAACCGCCTTCGCGCGCTTCTGTCCATAGGCATTCCGCACCGCCGCATACAGGTCGAGCGTTGCGGCTTCCACCCCCTGGCACGTCTCCAGATTAAGCGACCGGTCGTTCGTGATCATCCCGACCCGGGTTCCGAATTGCGCGATCGTGGAGGTGACTCGATTCTTATGCGCCACGATCGAGGGGATGTGTTTCACTTCGATGATGGGAAAGACCAGCCAGTTGATCAGATCCAGCGCCAGATCCACCACAAATCCAATGCCATCCCGCAGGGTCAGCGGCGGGAGAAACGGCAGCACCAGATAGGGGCCTGGCTTCATGCCGTAGACCGCCAGCGTCTGGCCGGCGTCTTCATCCGGCGTACTCAGCTGCCAGAGATGTTTCGCCGGATCGAAGAACCCGCCGAGACCCAGCGTGCTGTTGATGAGGAAGCGGCCCATCTCAATCCCGGCTCCCTTCGCCTTCGCCTGCAACACATTGTTCATCAGCCGCGGCACGAAGCGTACATTTCGAAAGAAGTTGTCGATTCCGATCTGTACCGCGTCCGGCAGCACAAAGTTATAGAACTGAGCGACAGGCTTCAGCGCGTACCTGTCCACGGTCCGGTTGAATTCGAACATCACCGTATTAAACGGTTCCCACGGATCGGTGTCGTCCGCCGACGTCGTCTCGTCGAGTCGCGCGAAGGGATCGTCATACTCGTCCTCCTCCGGTTGCTGATCAGACCGACTACCAGCCCCCGCCGGTGAAGAGACCCCGTCCGGTTCTACGCTGGCCAGGCGGTGTGACGATCCGGACACCGCCGCCGAGTCGACCGGCGAGAGGCGGCCCGGCACCGTGCCACATCCTGCGACGAGCAGGGCCATCACGCCGAACAGCACCCCGAGTCGCCCCCTCCGTCCTGGCGGGTTCTCACGATCGTCTGCGGCCGTCGCGCGTGCCCCTTGCCCTCCCCTCACGGACGGACGGTTCCGATCGCGGGCGTGAAGGCCCCTTTGGAATCCATGAGGAACGTCTGCCTTGTCACGTCGGGCGGCCTGGGGGTCCACCGCCTGCTCGGGATCCTGTTCATATCGCTCCTGCGATGACGACTGCCACGAGGGTTCTATCGCGTACGCCGCTCGGCGGCAGGCTCGCCGAACGCGCTGTCGCGCGGTGATCGCCACCGGTCTGACGCGCGGCCGCCTTCCGGTCCGACCAGTCCGGATCCGGGCCCGATCGAGGGAGTCAGCGGCGCCGTCGCCCGGCCGAGGTCGGGGCTGCGTGGTGGCATCGGCGACGCCGGCGTAACCTCACGGACGCCATGGTTGAGCCACCCCTCCCAGGAATGTTGCCGCGCGGGGGCCTTGCCGGATGATCCCAAGAGGGCGTCACCACGAGGACGGTCCGACCCAGACACCTCCGCATGCACGAGGGCAGACCAGGACACCAGCGAGATCAGGAAGACGGTGCTCAGAATGTTGCGCGTCATAGCAGTTCCTTTCTTTCTTCAGCCCACAAACAGACCCGGCAGGACCACGCGACGCCGACAGACGGCACCGCGGCATATTCCGTGGCCTCTGTATCAAGTGCGCCTTTCGTCGGATCGGCGGCCGCACCCTTCAAGCTCAACAGAAAACTGGCCAAGTCATTGACCTCCCGGTCGGACAGGGGAAATTTCGGCATGATGGACCCGGGCGAGACCGATGCCGGGTCCCGGAGATGGCGAATATGCCAGTCACGATCCGTCCGCCGATCGCCCACATAGGAGAGATCCGGTCCGACCTTGCCACCCTCTCCATGCAGGCTATGACAGGCGAGACAATGATGCTGCGCGAAGAGCACCTTTCCACGCGCCAGGGACGGATCCACTTTGGGGAGCGCGTGGAGGTCCCGGATCGAGATCCCGAGCAACGTGAAAATGGTCACAAGGAACATCGTGAGGGCGAACACGGCCACCGGACGTGAGCGTGGGCGCCGTTCCTTATTGCGATCCAAGAACGGCAACAACAATAATCCCAGGATGACCAGGATCGGTAAGCCCCAAGTGGCCAAGGGTTCCAGCGGCCCGGACATGTATTTCAGCAGCTGATAGAAGAAGAGGAAGTACCATTCCGGGACAGGCGTAAAGGTGTGATCGGCCGGGTCCGCTCGGTCGGCCAACGGAAACTCAATCGTGCCGGCCAGCACCGCCAGAACCAGGAAGAGGACCAGCATCACCACGGCATCCATATAGACCTGGCGGGGATAGAACGTCTCGCTTCTCTGCCGCGCTTCCTCCTCGTTCCACGGACCTGCGGGGCCGACGCGTCGCAGAATGAACAGATGGAGCAGGATCCCGCCGACGATGAGCGACGGCAAAAACAGAGTATGCAGGGCGAAAAAGCGAGAGAGCGTCAAGGCGCCTAAGGACTCGCCCCCGCGCAACAGCCGCACCAGAATGTCTCCGACGAACGGCACCGAGGCCACCATGTTGGTCCCGACCTGGGTCGCCCAATAGGCGTTCTGGTCCCACGGCAGCAGATACCCGGTAAAGCCGAAGGTCAGCATGAGCAACAACAGACCGATGCCGACCATCCACATGACCTCACGTGGACGTTTATAGGCGCCGTACAGATAGACTTGGAGGAGGTGCAACCCGATGGCGACCATCACGGCCGATGCCCCCCAATGGTGCAGCCCCCGGACAAACCACCCGAACTGGACCTCCTGCTGGATAAACTGCACGGTGTCATAGGCGGCATCCGGCGACGGCACGTAATAGAGCGCCAGAAACATGCCCGTCGTGGCCTGGAGGCAGAACAGAAACAGGGTGGCCGACCCAAACACATAGATCCAGCTGGCTCCGCCGGGAATCGGTTCATCCAACAGCGTCTGCCCAAGGGGCTTCAACTTCAGTCGGGTATCGAACCAGTCATAGAGTTTTCCTGCCATGGTCTCCTATCCTGAACGCCGCTACAATTCGACCGGACGATCAAGCCCCGATTTATATTGCTTGTAGGTGACCCAGAGTCGTCCTTGCTCCACTTTGGAGGGGAGCACATCCAGCGGGCGAGGAGCCGGTCCGTCGAGCACCTTGCCTGTCACATCGTAGACACTGCCGTGACAGGGGCACTTGAACTTCTTGTCGTCACTGTCCCATCGGAATCCGCATCCGAGATGAGGGCAGATGGGGGAGAACACCACCACCGAGCCTGCCGGTTGCTTGATCGCCCAAACGACTTTCTTCACCGAGGCGGTGCGCCACCCGTCCTTGACCGAGTTCACGAATTCCAACTGCTCGGGCTCGCCGGCAGGAAGTTGGTCGATGGGACCGATCTCATTCCACGAGGACTCACGCCGCTTCAGGGCCGGAGCCACCGCATAACTGATGAGTGGGACCGCCAATCCAACCCCAATGACACCCATCGCAATCTTAGTGACCCACGCAAAAAACCGGCGTCGGGTGCCGACCGGCGTCGAGGTGACCAGCGCGTCGTCGGGCTGTGCATCGTGCCCCGTCATCGGACGCCTTCACCGCACATAACATGCGGAGCGGGAACGCTTCCTTCTCCCCCCTCTGTTTGCCGGGACAATTTATTAAAGGCATCGAGGGCGGCCACCTTGTAACACTCCGCCAAGGTGGGATAGTTGAATACGGCCCGTAAGAAATAGGGGAGTCCGCCCCCCAACTCCATCACGGCCTGTCCGATATGAATCAGCTCCGTGGCCCCGGTCCCCACGGCATGGACGCCCAGCAGCCGTTGATCCTCGCGGTGGATGAGCAATTTGAGGAACCCGCTGTCATCTCCGAGAATCTGCCCCCGCGCAATTTCCCTGTATCGCGCAATGCCGGTTTCATACGGAATCTTCTTCTGCGTCAACTCATGTTCCGGCGGGCCGATCGCCGAGATCTCCGGCCTGGCATAGATACCGATGGGAAGATGCTCGACCATCGGCCCCGGTTCCACCCCGAACGCGTAACAGGCCGCCAGCCTCCCCTGCATGAACGAGGTCGACGCCAAGCTCGGATAACCGATGACGTCGCCGACGGCGAAGATGTGCGGCACCGCGGTTCTGAACTGCCGATCGACGGTCATCCGTCCCCGCTCATCCGATGTCAGCCCCACCGCCTCGAGGTGAAGCTTGCCCGCGGCCCCGATCCGTCCGACCGAACACAGGACTTGATCGGCCACGATCGATTTCCCCGATTCCAGATGCACCACGGCCTGCCTCGAGGTACCGGCGGTGACTTCCAGACGCTCGACCGCTTCCCCTAAGCGAAACGTGACCCGTTGTTTTCTCATCTGATGCATCAGTTCATCGACCACCTCCCGGTCTAAAAACTCCAGGAGGCGCTCGCGTTTGTCCACCACGATCACCTCGATCTGCAGGGCGGCAAACATCGACGCATACTCAACCCCAATGATGCCTCCACCGACCACCACAAGTTTCTTGGGCAGCCGTCTCAACCGAGCGATATCAT